>JAYVYE010000078.1:0-16242 GCA_043784545.1 Candidatus Microsaccharimonas sp. | reverse complement strand
CGTCAGGAGTGATTTCTCAACACCAAACTCGGCGTCAAGAATTGCCATGACTGCACCGAGTGAATTGGTTGTACAACTCGCATTACTAATAACTTGACTAGCGCCTTCGATTGCGTCTTCATTTGCGCCAAGAACGATCGTATCAACACCTTCACTTTTACTTGGGCCACTGATAATTACCCGCTTGGCGCCAGCGGTAATGTGCAGTTCGGCTTGTTCTTTTTCGGTGAAACGTCCAGTAGACTCAACCACAATTTCGACACCTAGATCGCCCCATGGAAGGGCTGCTGGGTCTTTTTCAGCCAATACTTTCACGTGTTGACCATTCACGATAATACCCGTCTCGTCGAACCCGACAGTATTCTTGTAAGCGCCATAATTACTATCGTGTTGCAATAAATATGCCAAAGTTTTTGTATCAGTCAGGTCGTTGATTGCAACAATTTCAAGGTCCTCACGGTCGAAAGCAATCTTAAAAGCGTTGCGGCCAATACGTCCAAACCCATTAATACCAATTTTTGTTTTGCCCATGTGTTTAATTTCTCCAAACTTTATGCATTTAAGCTAATAATCATAACCACTTTAGTATATATGTTCACTCCGTTAAGTCAAAGAATTCTCCGGCTGACAAACATCAAAAAGGCTCGTATACTAATAAAGCCATGAAAAAGTCTGACTTATTAGAGAAAGCCCGCCCGCATTACGAAGAAAATCAAGTTCTTGATTTAGAACACGCCATTGATATTGCTACGTTAGCCCACGCTTCACAAAAACGCAAAAGTGGCGAACCCTACATTATTCATCCACTTTCAGTCGCCGCCACTTTAATTGATTGGGGCATGGATATTGATAGTGTGATCGCCGGAGTGTTGCATGATACAGTGGAAGATACCGAAACGTCGCTTGAACAACTCGAATCATTATTTGGAAAAGATGCCGCTTTTTTGGTTGATGGTGTCACGAAAGTATCAAAAGCTCGCGCTGGTATGCAGGACCTAGCTGAATACTTACCCCAAACGAAAGATAATCTTTCAAAACTTTTAATTGCCGTAGGGCAAGATGTCCGTGTCATTATTATTAAACTAGCTGATCGTCTTCATAACCTGCGAACTTTACAGCACATGCCAAAAGACAAGCAGATTAAGATAGCCCGGGAAAGTCTGGAGGTCTTTGGACCGATGGCTGACCAGCTGGGAATGGGCCGAGTTCGCATGGAAATCGAAGAACTAGCTTTTAGCTACCTCGATCCTGAAGAATTTAAAAAACTACAAAATAGTATTCGAAAACGACTTGGTAAAAGTACCCGTAAAATTGGTGCTGTTCGAGAAGAAATCGATAAGATGCTGAAACATGAAAATATCGTAGCCGAAATAAACGGTCGCGTTAAAAGTATCTACAGCTTACATAAAAAGTTGAAAAAAGTTAACGGGAACATGGATGATATTTATGACTTGATGGCCCTTCGCATTATTGTCGAAACGAAAGAAGAGTGCTACCGGGTTCTGGGCATTATTCATTCACTGTACCAACCAATGATTTCTCGTATTAAAGATTACATTGCCATTCCTAAACCAAATGGTTACCAAAGCTTGCATACCACTGTCATTACTCCACAAAAACAAATTGTAGAGTTTCAAATTCGCACGTACGATATGCACGAGTTCGCCGAACGAGGACTGGCTGCAAGCTTTCATTATCACGAGCAAAAAAATTCAAAAGATTACACGCGTAATAAAAAAAGCTCGGTACTACCAACGCACATGCAGTGGATCACCCAACTTCAGGAAATTGCCGTTAAACTCCGTAGTGGCGAAGATATTACTAGTGACCAATTAAACATCGATTTATTCGGTGACCGGATCTTCGTCTATTCACCAAAAGGAGATATTTATAATTTACCAGAAGGTGCCTTACCGTTAGACTTCGCTTATTTGGTCCATAGTGATATTGGCCGTCACGCCTATGGCTTTCGGGTGAACGGTGCAATTCAACCGTTTGATAAGCCGCTCCATAACGGAGACATCGTCGAAGTCATGATAAAGAAAAGTAACTCACCGAAGCAAGCGTGGCTTGAACACGTTGTTACGACCCACGCGAAAAATAAATTACGAGCCCAATTACGACAATTGGGTATTATCGGTGGCATTAGTCATGCAGCGGCGATTATCAAACAAAAAACGTTGACGAAAAAAAAGAAATAATGGGAATCATCGTAGCAACTTCAAAGGTTTCGAATGGTAGTATGTTGGATCGGCATGATATTCTTAATCCTCAAATTATCAAGCATCGTGATCTTTTTCTAAAAAAACATAATATCTCAATTCTTCAGACGACCCGTCTACGTGGAAATTATCAAAGAAACGATTATTGCCGTTACCTCGAACTTCAGGCTCATTTCAAAGACCATGGTATGCTCGACGATAATGTGCCAATTGCTGACGCACTCGTTACTACTGAAAGTAGCCATGCCTTATTTTTACCAATCGCTGATTGCATCGGTGCAACATTTTACGATTCCGTAAATTATGTCTTAGCGGTGGCGCATCTTGGTCGCCACAGTCTGGAGCAAAACGGTGGCTTCCAAATTGTTGAATATCTAAAAAATACCTACGCCGTGGAAGCAAGTAATCTACAAGTTTGGCTTACTCCGGCACCAGGTAAAGACGTTTACCCTATCTATAAACTTGATAATAAAGGTATGAAGGAAGTTATTTTTGAACAACTTGAAAAAGCTGGAATTAATAAAGCCAACATCATAGATAATCCAGCTGATTCTACCAGGGACTTAGACTATTTTTCATATAGCGAGTTTTTAAAAGGTAATCGCAGTCAAAATGGTAACTACGCGGTAGTAGCCATGATGACCGATTAAATAAGGCCACTGTGTTCGATAAGATCGATAACGGCTGGTGAACCGACAATAAACTGATTTCGGTACACACCTTTTTGGTCATCATACGGCAGTAGTACGCCGCCAGCTTCTTCAATTAGTAGTAATCCTGGTGCGTTATCATGTAAACCGGTCGACGAATTTAAAACAATAACGCCATCAATCTTACCTTCAGCTAACAGCGCATATTCATGACCGGCTGCACTAATTGGAAGCAATAGGCGAATACCGATCTCGGCCATTGCCTCCTGGATAAGTCCAAACTTCGTACGCGTTAATGAATAGACAATAAAGTTTCCTGCTGCTCTCGTAGTATTAACGTGAATTTGCTGTCCATTTTTAAATGCTCCATAGCCTTTTCGAGCTGTGTACATAATGTCGTTTACGAAATCGTAAATTACGGCAGCAATGACGTGTTCGTTATAAACAAGTGCGGCCATGTTAGTGCTAAATGGTAATCCACGAATAAAACTAGATGTTCCGTCAATCGGATCGACAAGCCAATAGGTGCCACGGTTACCAGATGCGCCAGTTTCCTCACCCTCAAATCCTATATCTGGAAAAGATTCAGCTAGACGAGCTTTTAATACTTCCTCGACCTTAACATCGAAGACAGTAACGGGTGAGTTATCGCTTTTACTCGTATGTTCCATGTTTCCAAAAACTGATAATAATTCGTCGCGAAAGCCTTTGAATACTTCTTGCACTATAGCCAATCCATCAAGGACTGATTGATCCGACGAAGTCACTACTTGCTATTCCAGCGTTCAATTGATTCGTGGATAACAGCTTTAGCTTCTTCAATATCACCCCAGCTTTTGACAATAGTCGTGCCAGGTTTCTTCAAATCTTTATAGTGGTTAAAGTGAAACTCGATTTGGTTCAGAAGTTGTTTCGGCAGGTCTTCAAGTGTGTTAATGGCATTTCCACTATTTCGCTCGTCAGCCGGAACAAACACAATCTTGTCATCGACTTCGCCATCGTCTTCAAATTTCATAACGCCAATAATTTTGGCTTCTAAGAAAATGCCAGTAGGTAGCGGCTCGCTTGTAATAACAAGGGCATCGAGTTCATCACCGTCTTCGTCCAGAGTCTGCGGAATGAATCCGTAGTTTGTTGGTTTTGCAAAAATAGCTGGGTCAACGCGGTCAAGTTGGAACACCGCCAGGCCTCTATTCCATTCAATTTTGTGACTGCTGCCAGCTGGAATTTCAATAACAACGTTCGCAAATCCGTTATCAATATCACCTGGTGTTAAAATCGTATTAAAGTCTGCCATATATTCTCCTTTGTTCTAATCCCTGTATTTTATCAGTTTTTAGTGGAAAAGCGCCAGACAGTTTATACTCGTAGGAAATGAATATGAAATTAGTCCTAGCCGACGAGTATGTCGCCCAAGCTGCAAAACTTGTTAAAAAAGCCAAAAAACGTGTATTTTTGATTTCGATGGTACTAGCTGACCACCCTGCTACACACGAATTAATTGCTGCCATTGAAGAAGCTGCCAAGAGGGGCGTCAATGTCACTGTCACGGCTGATATTTTTACTTATGGTGAAATTAGTGGTGGTTTTCTGCCACTTCGTTATTACACACCAGGTGCAAAAGATGTTAATACTATGGTGAAAGTATTGCGCGCCGCCGGTGTACACTTTTTATGGCTAGGCCGGGCGCGAACTACTTTATTGAATGGCCGGACCCATACCAAATGGTGCGTCGTTGATGACACCTGTTTTGTGTTTGGTGGCGTCAATATGTATCAGGGCGGTGTAGCCGAAAACGTTGACTATATGTTCCGGCTGAAAGACGAACGGCTGGCTGATCGTTTAGCTTACGAACAAGGTCGCATTATAAAAGCTGAAAAAACCTCAACTAATTATCCTAGTGTTTCATACGAACTCGATGGAAGTTCCGTGCTTATTGATGGTGGCATTGTTGCCAGTTCAATTATTTACCGTCGCGCCTGCGAACTAGCCAAAGAAGCTGACTCTATCCTGTTCATCTCGCAGTATTGTCCGACTGGAAAGTTAGCCCGTATTTTGAAAAAGAAGAAAGTAGCGATGTACTTTAATCGACCAGAGCAAGCCGACTTTATTAACAAATCATTAATCATGCTCAGTATGCTAACGAGCGGATTTAAAACACTGTACACCCGGACGCCATATCTACATGCCAAGTTTATTATTTTTACGATGAAAGACGGTTCAAAAGTAGCCCTTTCCGGTTCACATAACTTTGCCTATACCGGTGTACTTTTTGGAACTCGCGAGATCGCTCTCGAAACAACCGATAAAAGAGTTATCAGTCAGCTCGAATCATTTTACAAAAAATACGTTTCGTAAAACTTTGCTCAAGACTAAGCTTTAGCTTCGCGGTGATAATCTGTCAAAAATTCACGAATCGAAAGTGCTGCTGCTGCACCTTCGCCGACCGCGCTAGCGATTTGCATGGTCGCACCACTGCGAACGTCACCACTCGCAAATACGCCTTTTAAGTTTGTCTCAAGGTGCCTATTGGTTTTGATCAATCCTCGATCATCAAGCTCAATACCGCTCCCTTCTAGGAAACGTGTATTCGGAAGTAAACCGACGAATACAAATACACCGTCAGTATCTAAACTGATTGCTTCGCCATTTTTCAGGGCGTTTACAGCGCTGACCCGACCGTCGGTTGCAACAATCTCTTCGGCGACTGTTTGTAAATGAACCGTAACTTGGCCACTATCAACAAACTTTTTCATATCGTGCTGCAAGATTTCGCTTGCAGAAACAGTACTTCGGACCAATAGGTCAATGTGAGTTGCGTAGCGAGTTAAAAAGAGTGCTTCTTGGAAGCCAGAGTTGCCTCCGCCGATTACAACAAGTTTTTTGTCGCGGTAAAAAGCACCGTCACAAGTAGCGCAGTAATGAACACCCCGGCCATAGAATTCCATTTCGCCAGGAACGCCAATCTTTTTCCAGTCGCTGCCAGTTGCAATCAATACGACGCGAGCTCTGACATCGGCACCATCAACCGTCACAACTTTCACATCGCCCTCTTGGCGTAAAGCAGTCACGTCACCATATTCGATGTGCGCACCAAAACGTTCAGCTTGTTTTTCAAGATGACCGGCCAGGATAAGGCCTTCAACACCGTTTTCAAAACCTGGATAATTATCAACCATATCAGTAATAGCAGCCAAACCACCAATTGCACTTTTTTCATACAATGTCGTATCAATATCTTCACGAGTTGTGTAAATAGCTGCTGCTAGAGCACTCGGTCCTGCACCGATCATGACCACTTCCTTAACTGAATTTTCCATACCACTCCTATTTTGTTAACTTTGTTAGGTGTATCACACTTATTTTGTTGTTGGCGCAGCTTCTATGGCATGAATAGTGACAATAAAAATCAATGGCGCATTTGGTCCAATTGATCCTGAACCTTGGGCACCGTAGGCCAGGTCGCCCGGAATGGTCAACTTTATTGTGCTGCCGACCCGTTGACCGGTCAAACCATCTGTCCAGCCTTTGATAACGCTTGCAAGGGACAATGAAATTGGTGTATCTTTACCAGTGTCTTTCTTGGTTGAGCTATCAAAAATTACGCCATCACTAGTCCAGCCAAAGTAACTAGCATTAATCGTATCAGCTGATTTCACTTCATCGCCTGTACCAGCAACAAGAATTTCTTTTTGTAGCGCCGTCACGGATGCTGCGTCGAACTTTGCAGCACCGTACCCATTCAGTGCAATTGAATTTGCTGCCGCTGCCTGAGCCTGTTGCTTGGCTTTTTCTTGGTAAGCCTTCATTTGTGCTGCTTGATCAGTTTGTGAAACAGCTGTGTCTTTTTTACTATTATCATTTGCCAAAATCATAATTAAAAATGATCCGACTGTACCAACGGTTAGTACCACCGCGATAATCCAAATTCCAATTTGCTGTCCTCTTGTCGTTGCCATAGTTATACTACCTTTCCATTTGTTGCTGTGGTCACTTTATTAGTCACTTCGGCCATTAGTATCTGTATCTCATCCCCTGTCAGCGTTTTATCATATGCACCAAGCGTGACACGAAGGGTAATATTCTTTGTTTCGCCTGATTCTGGTTGATAAATATCTAACGGAGAAATTGTCATTTTTACATTTGATTCATTCAATGCATCCTTTGCCGCGTCATACACCTGCTGATATGGCACCGAAGCCGCAACCTGGAAACAAATATCCCGTTCTGTCCCTGGATATTTACTAAGTGGATGATAGCTTGATGCCCGTCCTTCTGCTAGTTTTGCTAATACCCGTGGGGCAATTTCGAACCCAGCAACGTTATCAGTCAGCTTGAAGGCTTTTTGGACTGAGCGCTTAAACTCACCGATGACTCCAACCTGCTCGTGTGTCCGCGCGTCCCAAATACGGGCGCTGCGCAGTGGCTCGAAAGGATCAGTTAACGGGTTGTGGGCGTCGGCTTCGAGTGGTTCATAACTAAATTCAAGACCAAGCTCGGTCGCAATGTAGTCCAGGTAGCGTTTTGCTTCGTAATATGGGGCACTTTTTGCTGTTTTGCCCGAAGCAACAACAAAAGCCAAACTTTCCAGTTCTTTCGGAACGCCTTCAGCCGTCAAATCAAGCAACTTGGAATGAATTTTGTTAATTTCAAATAGTGCAAATTGATTATAGCCAGCTTTAATATTTGGCTGAATATGGTGTAAAAGATTAGGTATCAGACTTTGGCGGTAATACTGCAAATCAGGACTAATACTGTTCACAATTCGATAGGCAGTCTCGGGATTTTGGTCAGCTTTTCGCATTACGTCACCGTGAATGAAGCTGTAGGTCAAGACTTCATTGGCACCAGTGCGCACCAAAGTTGAACGCAACTTTGTTCGCAAGCGATCGTACGTCGATGGCAGTACAGCTGTAAAATCGCGACACGGAAGTACGGGATTAATTGAATCAAAGCCACTCAAGCGTCCGATTTCCTCAACGATATCTTCGGCTATATGAATATCATTACGCCAATAGGGTACGGTTGCAAACATATCAGCACCTTCAGTTGCGATGGAAAATTCAACGTTTTCTAACAAAACCTTACTATCAGTAACGTCAAACTGTGTCCCCAAAATATCATTTACGGCAGCTTCTCGCAAAGATACAACGACTGGGTCATGTTTGCCCGGGTAGGCATCAACGATTTTACTCTCGACTGAAGCACCAGCCAACTGCCCCATCATTTTTGAAGCTTCGACTAGGACTGGTGTACCAAGTGCTCCTGGCAAACCTTTTGTCAGACGAGTGATCGCTTCGGTAAAGACCCCGTGACGCATTTGTACAGCCCTAAGTTTATATAAATTAAACGTAGCTGCTTCCAGCAGAATACGTGTGGTTGATGCATCGACTTCGGTGCTAGCCCCACCCATTGCGCCGGCTAGTCCAATCGCAATATCGCCATTAGTGACAACGATGTCGTCTTCACTTAATTCTACCCTACGACCGTCAAGCAAACTAAGCGTTTCGCCTGTACGGGCCGATCGAACGTGAATCTCGACTACACCACCGCCAATAGCCAAAAGTTTATCGTAATCATAGGCATGTAGAGGTTGACCAGTGAGCAACATCATATAGTTTGTTACGTCAACTATAGCGCTAATCGGACGAACGCCGCTACGCGCTAAGTAAGTCTGTATTTCAAGCGATGATTGAGCGGAACCATTAATGCCCGCAAGCACAACTGCTTGAAAGCGATCGGATAATGAAGGGTCATCGATTGTGATCGTTGGTGCTTCTACTAAGCCATTTTCATCATAATGCGAATATAAATCTTGTAGCCATTCCGGTGTTCGGAATGGTTTTCCTTGGATGCCAGAGATTTCGCGGGCAAAACCAACAATACCAAAAGCATCCGGACGATGTGTCAGTGATTTGTTTTCAATATCGAGCAAATAATCATCCAATTCGTATAGTTCAGCAAATAACGTACCGGGTGTGACTTCTTTATCGATCGCAACGATACCACTGTGATCATCATACAAATCAAGTTCTTTGGCACTGGCAAGCATTCCATTACTCATAAAACCGCGGAGTTCACGCGCGCCCAGTACAAACGGCTGTACGTCACTAAAAGTATCTGGTACAACACTGGCTGGTGGTAGCCAAGCGGCTAACATTCCAGCTGTCACATTCGGTGCACCACAAACAACCTGAATTAACCCATTTTCGTCACGCTCGACATTTTCAATCCGTCGACCATCATCAATTTTGGTTACATTAAGATGATCGGAATCAGGTACTGGTGTACATGAAACAACTTTGACAACAATAACGTCTTTATATTTATCCGCCAGACTTTCAACACTTTCAATTTCAACTAAGCGAGCTCCGATAAGATCAGTAAGTTCGCTGATCGATATATCAATATCGGTAAATTTTTTTAGCCAGTTTACAGAGATGATCATGCGAACTTCCTCAGGAAACTTAATTTTGCTGATTCAAAATGCCGTAAGTCTTCGATGCCATATTTCAACATTACCAAGCGCTCAAGACCGCCGCCCCAAGCAAATCCTCGGTATTTAGTTGGATCGATACCAGCTTCTGCCAGGACGTTCGGGTGAATCATGCCACAACCTAACATCTCAAGCCATTCGCCAGGTTTACCATTTAATGTGGCTGGTTTTTCAATCGCAAATTCGAGGCCTGGCTCGACGAAGGGGAAATAAGCTGGTTGCGTCTTGATACGCAAAGATTGTCCATAATAAACTTCAAAAAAGCTTCGAAGTGTCCCTAGCATGTTACCCAAAGTCGCATCCCGACTAATAAATACACCCTCAACTTGGTAAAAAGTATGTTCGTGAGTTGCATCAACATCTTCGTTACGAAACACCCGGCCGTAACTAATGGCGGCAATTTGTCCACCAGCTTCAAGTTTGGCTTTACCATCAACTAAAATTCGATTTTGCATCGTACTGGTATGAGCGGGTGGAATAAAGCCTTCTTCAGTCCGAAAAGTGTCATAGCCATCACGTGCTGGGTGATTTTCCGGGAAGTTAAGAGAACTGAACATGTGATAGTCATCATCAATTTGTCGTGATTCAATCGCTTCAAATCCCATGCGAGTAAAGATATCGACGACGACATCCATTTCTTTAGTCAATGGGTGTTGCGAACCTTCGGCGGTCGATAAAAATTCAGGAAGAGTTGCGTTAACGTCCCACGGCGCGGTCACATCGAGTGGGGTAACGTCACTATTTTCAAGCAAATTTAATCGTTCTTCAATGGCTGCTTCAACTGTTTGCTTTAATTCATTGACAGCTTTTCCATAAGGTCCTTTTTCTTCAGGGCTAAGAGTTCCAATCACTTTATACAGATTTTTAAATTCGACCGCCCGTAATACATCGCGAGGAGAGTCGCTTGTTTTTACCCGTTCCAAAAGCTCCAGGCGTACAGTATATAAATCGTGGCTTGGCATAACTAATAGTTAGTATACGCTAATCGTACCCTATCCGTAAGCCCGTTAACTACTCGATTTAATCATTAAAAAGATGACGACAGCGATAATCAGAATAACGACAATCCCCCATAACCAGGCCAGGCTTGTAGTTTGCTTGGTGCCTTTTATATACTGCGAATCTTCGACTCCATCTGGCTGTTCGGCTTGTTTTGCCTTTTCACGAGCCCGCGCCTGTAGTTCAGTCGCTAGTCTTTGCTGTAGTTCTGATCGGTTCTCGTCTTGTCGTACAAATAGTGCCATATGCTTCTAGTATAACACTTGTAAACACGCTTGTTGTTTATGCTATACTATAGCCATGTTGACTATAAGGAGGGAAACATACTATGGCTACAAAGAAAGCCGCACTAACAACGAAAAAGACATCAGCGAGTAAAATTGCTGCTGCCAAAACAACCAAAACGACCGTTACGACAGCTCCTGCTTCGGCAACGACAAACACTTTCGTCGGGTATATCCAACGATCAGCTCGATCAATGACACTTTGGCGCGCACTTGGCGCTGAACTTGTCGGTACATTTCTCTTTGCTGGCGTGGTCATCGCCGGTCAAGGACAACCAATTTTTGTTCTCTTTGCGCTGGCTGGACTAGTCTTGATGCTGGGAGCAATTTCTGGTGCACACGTTAACCCTGCAATTACTATCGGTGCACTCGTTACCCGCCGCATTGGCTGGCTCCGAGCACTCGGATACATAATTGCACAGTGTCTTGGTGCAGCCCTCGCGTACATTGTACTGAGCGGTTTCCTTGGTGGTGCAAACCCCGCTGGTGCCCAAGCAGCTGCTTACGGCCAAGCAGCTCCAGCCTTATTTGCTGCAGCTGACGTCGCTAAGCTAACTGGTAAAGAATGGTACGTCTTCTTTGCTGAGCTAACCGGTACTGCGGTACTTGGATTCGCTATTGCTAATGTTACCCGTGAACTTAAAGATCGAGTTGCCGCTGCCTTTACGGCTGGCCTCGGTATCTTTATCGCATTGATGGTTGCCGTCAGTGCCGCAAGTTACGTTGGTGCGACTGCGATCATCAACCCTGCAGTTGCGATTGCACTACACGCCTACAGCTGGGCAACGTCATGGCCATTTGCCATCTACGCTATCGCTCCAGTTATCGGCAGTATCCTAGGGTTCGTTATATACGACTTCCTTCGTGGACGTACAGCGACAACTATCAAGTAATCGACCCTTTGTAGAAAATACCTCGCTATGACCAAGCGAGGTATTTTTATTTGGTTTCGGTTCTTGTTGGATTATTGCCTTTGCTCTAACCGGAAGTTTAATCGTCCGTATGTGGCTTATCGATAAGCAGCGCTTCAACACTCGTGTTGTTTCCCGCAATCTTCGTCACATCAGTATCAATTTTACCAAGTTCTTTGTGGGCATTATTATAATGATTAACGGTTGTTCCCAATGAATTCCCTAGCTTGCTCATAAAGCTATCGAAGACTGCAATGTGACGTCCCAGCTTACCGACTTGGATTTGTATATCCTTGGCTTGTTCTTCGATCTGTAGGCTACGAAGGCCTTGCAAAACGGTCTGAAGATAGGCCATAAAACTAGTTGGGCTGACGATAATGACTTGTTTCTCGCGGAAGGCATATTCGATCAAATCACGAGCTGACGAACCAGTCCCAACATCCCCAATCAACAGGTCGTAGTATAATGACTCGCTTGGGATAAACATAAATGCGAAATCCATTGTTTTTTCAGCCGGTAAAATGTATTTACTAGTTTCGTCGATTCGACTCTTGAGGTCGTTGCGAACTTTCTTCAGCCATTCTTCACGTTCAGGTTTACTGGTTGATGAAACCATACGATTATAGTTCTCGAGGCTAAACTTACTATCGATTGCCAAAATAAGTCCCTTATCGAGGAACACGACAGCATCCGCTATGTTGCCATCGTTAAACTTGTATTGCATTTGATAATTCTTGGTAGGAAGGATATTTCCAAGGACTGATTCAAGGTAATATTCACCGAATACTCCGCGTTGTTTTGGATTCTGCAGGACGTTTTGTAGGGTTTTTAGTTCATCAGCGACATCAATAACGCGGCGGTTGGTTTCGTCGAGTTTCGCCAGGCGCTGGGTGACGTCACTGACTAACTTGCCGCTTTCGGTCAACTGACGCTGCATCGAAGTTTGCATATTAGTGGCGTTGCGTTCCAACTTATCGCCAAGGGTCGTCTGTAAATTGGCGATCGTCCGGTTCAGTTCCGTCACATCTGATTTCAACATTGCGACGCCCGTACTATTATCGGTCGGCTTGATGTCGCGGAGACGTTGGACGATAACTACTAACGCCACACCAAGTCCTGCTACCACTACCAAAAGAATCACTAACAAGAATTGTTCCATGTCACTAGTATAACAAAAGCAGTACGAAAAAGGCCTCACTTCCATGGGGCCCTTTTATCGTTACTATTTTTGGGAATCGTTATCAGGCGTAAACCATGGATTTGGATCAACCAGAGAAGTCCCAGGCACAACAGTTGGTACCTCGGGTTGTGTAACTGGGGGTGCGGCGGGGGCTTCTACAATCGGAATCACTACTGGCTCGGTTACTGGTGTGGTGACCGCAACCGGTACTAATGGCGCTACCGGTTCGCTAGTCGGAATTGGAGCTACCGTTTCTACTACTGTTGGAGCAATCGGCGTGACCGTTACTTGCTGTTCCGGATCACCAGGGACTGTCGGTTGGACAGTTCCTTGAGCGACACCGGCTTTGTACATCAAGTGTTTTTTGTGGTGACGAATAATAATGAATACTGTCGTACCGGCAGCGACCAAAAGAATGCTGGCCGCAATAATCACTGGGACTAAGGGGAAATCAACGACATCTTCGCCGCCCGCGATTCTTTTCTGAGCCGCAGTGATAAACTCAGTAGCGCGTGAATGGTTTGGATACAACGCCAGTACAGCCTGGAAGTTTTTTACAGCTTTTGAATAATGCGAGCTGTAAAAGTTGTTAATCCCTAGTTCCCACTGCGACTGTGTCTTGCTGCTGGTATTGAAAGTAATGTTACTCGTTGAAGCCAAGTCGATGAAATCTTTAATGTCGCGAATGTAATTGTATATGCCATTTCCATTACCCGATCCATCGGCTGTGTAGGTGGCGATACCAACTACCGCACCACTACTATCGATTGCTGGACCGCCACTGTTACCGTGCCCTATGGTAGTGTCGGTTTCAATCAATTTTTTATCACTACCAGACGCATTTTTGATAGCCGATACTTTCCCAGTAGTCAGCGTAGCTTGGCTAGAGGTTGATTCAACGATACCATTTTTGCTCGCATTACCTGGGTAACCGAGGATCATTAAATCTGCACCTTGGGTAACTGTATCGATACTACCCAGTTTGACGATAGGATAGTTACTGCCGCCGTTAACTTTAATAATTGCCACGTCAGAAGCTTTATAACCATCGTAGCCATCATTAGCGCGGAAGTTGTAAGCTGAAAGTTTAGCAGTCAAAACATTTTTGTCACTATCGTAGGCCTTACGATCCTGAGTAGCTTTCAGCAAAGCGGTAATGTCTGGTGTTTGATTTGTCACACCAACCAGTAGGTTTTGAACATTATTAGTTGCTGTAATTCGAGAGGTATCAATGGTGTAAAGGGCATTAACGTAAATAGCGAATTTTTGGATATCGGTTGAACCTGCCGGAACATCAGTCGCTTTCAGGGCTGTTTGTTTTAGCAAAAAGTTAAAGTACTTTGAGTCACCTTTTGAAACATAGTTACCAACTGCATCAGAAATGACAATATCCAGTGGCGTAGTTACCGCGACGTGTCCATTTGTTCCGATGTAGCCATCGCTACTAACGATGAAACCCGAGCCGGAGGCACCGCTACAGGCTGCCGTTATGTACGGCTGCCTGTCGATCAATATATCCATACAATAAGCATTATATATTTTAGCAACCGCTGGACTGTACAGGGCAGCAATCTTTTCAGAACTATTGTCATTTGCATTAGTGGTTGCTGCTGCTGCGAGGCTAGTATTGGTAATAACGTCAAGCGCACTGCGCGATGCAGTCATTTTTGTAGCAACGTCAAGCGCAGGGGCCGCCAATACGCTTACTTTGTTATCGAAAGATAATGAAGAAAGTATTGTGTCGTATTGCAATTCGTTACTACTACTAATGCCTAACGATATAACAATTGTGACAGCATTACCCCGCACTAACCCACTATAGGTTATGAATTTGGCTGAAAGACTGGCTGGAATAGCACCGGTGCTATTTGATTGCCAAGTCGTCTTGTCGAATGGTTGCCCACCAACTAAGGTTGTCACTTTTGAAACTTGGGTAAGATTCTTAGCATCTAGTCCACCGTCTTGCAATGCAATTGCACCCAAAGAATCAGACTTTCCAACTTCAACTGGGTGATACGTAAACGTCAGTGCGGTCGTACTTGATGGTCCTGATTTTTCGGCTGTCCAGTTAGGCGCAATGCGGACGATACTGTAGGCCCGTTCTGTCGAAAGTTCGCTTCCGATATATAAATCACCGGTTTGACCGCTAATTGCACTGGCATAGAATTGCTTTTGATCATAGCTTACATTAAAGCCGTAGTTAGAACTGACTTTTATATCATAGCTCTTGTCGCTGGTAAACATATCACTAATGAAACTACGGCTACTGACAAGACCACTGATTACCTGGTCGCGGTATTGAACCAGCAGCATTGAAAGCACCAAAAAGGAAGTAATCATCAGAACCAAGAAGCCAATGTGCCGTTTACGATACGGCTTGGCATGATGATGCTGCAATGTCACGTGTTTGCCTGAAGCCATTACGGCCTTTGTAAGTTTCTTTTTGACCACACTCTACCCCCAAGGTTTACTACTGTGGTCATTTTAACATAAGGTTTATGGATTTTAATATTTATTATAAAAAGTATTACAAAACCAAGCCGACACGCACGATTAGCACAATCACAAGGCTCAAAACAAGCGTCACCCAAAGTGTTGCGTAGCGCGAGATCCAAGCGAATAATCCAAAAACTAGTCCGTATAGCAACAAAGACCACCCAATTGCCTCTAGCCAAAATAGACCTTGCGTCCAGGCAGCTAGATCCCATAGGAGTGCAGCGGTCGCAACTGCAATAACAATCGGCCGGGCAATTCTCATGCGTACCATACCAATAATAGCAATCACTGCCACAAGAACCGTGGCGATATTTCCAGCCAACGGATTTGCATTAGTGCATGTTGCCGCAGTCGTAACCTGTTTGCAGGCCAGCGGCTCTACTACGTAATGCCCAATCAGTGTCATCAAAATCCAAAACGTCAGTCCGGCTCCTAAGCCTATCAGAATCGTTCGTACCCATATCACCCAGCTACTACGTATAACTTGATAGTCCTCAATAATTACTTGTGCCATATCCGTTCGCTCTTTTCTCCACCGGAATCTTATTTACATACCATACCGCACCAAGCAGACCTATTACAATACCGGCCGTAACATCTAAAGGCGTGTGCACGTTAGCCACAACACGACCAATGCATATCAAGACAACTAGTATGGCCAGTACGATGCTCGTTTTCTTCATTTTCGTTTCGAACCAGACAGCCGCCGCAATAGCGGTTACAAACAATGCATGATCTGACGGAAAGCCTGGGTTATTCAGGTAGAAAGCCCCCGGTGCAACACCAAGAATTTCAAACGGACGCTCGAACGAAGGTTGATAGACACCAGCAATAAGTTTCGCTATCAAATATGACGTTAGCCCTGCCATTAAAATACGGGAGTAAGCCTCAAAGCGACCACCTTTTGGTACTTTGAAGAGGATAGCATAGGCACCGATAAGTACAACGAGGATAACGGCGCCGTCGGCTATCAAGTGAATCAAAAAGTTTATGATGTTCATATA
>JAYVYE010000077.1:0-1532 GCA_043784545.1 Candidatus Microsaccharimonas sp. | reverse complement strand
GGCCTGGTAACCCTTGGAGTGGACGAAATCTCATACTGCAAGGGGCGCAAATTCGCCACGATAGTTTACGATTTGGATCGCTCATGCGTCTTATGGGTTGGTAAGGGTAAAGGACGGGAAACCATCGATCAGTTTTTTAACGAAGAACTCAGCGAGTACCAGCGGCTAAAGATCACTTGGGCCAGTAGTGATATGAGTCGCGCCTACACCGAGGCGATCAAGCACCATTGCCCAAATGCTAAACTCGTGATTGACCGTTTCCATCTCGTTAAGGCGCTGAATGAGGCTGTCGATGAAGTTCGCAAAGAAGAGTGGCGAGAACTTGACGTCGATGGACGCAAGGCAATCAAAGGTCTGCGATGGCTTCTGGGAATGGGGCCAAGCACTCGAACAAAAGGCCACACGCGCTTTCTAAACTCCCTGCGAAAATCTAACCGGCGCATTCATCGCGCTTGGGTTCTTAAAGACGAGTTCGATCACTTCTGGAGCTACAGCTATTTGGGCTCGGCCGAAGCCTTCCTGAAGAAGTGGATGACAGCGGCTCTCAAGAGTCGTATCCCGTCAATGCGCACTTTTGTTGAAACGTTGAGAGCGCATTACGCCAATATCATTACGTTCATTGAACGGCCGTTGACCAACGCTGTCGGCGAGGGGATCAATCGGGTACTCAAAATTGTGAAGAATCGCGCGTCGGGATTTAGAAATCTAGAAAGCTTTACCGATCTCATTTTCCTTACGATGGGTGATCTCGATATTGTTGAGCAAATTCCGGCAGGATTGCGATCAATATGAAAATCCCGTTTCTCGCATCAACAGAGAGCTTCGCGCCAATTTAGGCGTTGGCAAATCCGGATATAGCCATATTATTCAGGTTATCGGATTCACCCACACCCTAAGTTTTGAATTTGTCGACAACTTCGACAGAGAATTTTAAGGCACGAAAATTGGAGTAGACTTCTGAGCTTCACTTAAAGAGGTCGTCCAATGGCATTCATCTCACGTTTGTTCGTTTTATCAGTCGTTTTCATGATTTTAGGTCCGCAAAATTCGCATGCAATTGCCGTAAATTGTCGCGATTTGTTCAAGACCGATGTGAGCTTCAAATCACAACAGCTAACCCCAGAGACCGTTCAAGAGTTGATCCAATCCCTGGCCCGACTTAAACTGGAGCTGGACTTGAATCACGCATCACCAAGGCTAATCTATCGCAAATTACGCCTGGATTATGAGGCCAAAGAAGCCGAAATCGTTTCACTTCTTGAAGCCCAGCAAATCATGACAGAAGCTCAGCTTTTAAGCGAAATCAGCCGTGAGATTACAAATCTACAAGCCGGGCGATCGGAAATAAAGACCGGCAATGATGAAAAAAAGAGAGAAGAAAAGAAAGCCATCGAACTCTCTGTGATTGACGGTCGAAGGGCGATTTTCCATCCCATTGAGCCTGGAGACTTCGAGATGGGTGAGGTCGGCAGCCAAAAGCATGTTGAGATCACTAAGCCGTTTGAAATGATGGCAACCCAAACGACTCAAGT
>JAYVYE010000076.1:0-5917 GCA_043784545.1 Candidatus Microsaccharimonas sp. | reverse complement strand
TTGGTTAGGTGCTGGCGGAATAATTGCCAATAACATCGTGAACACCCGTGAGTCAATTTTCTTTTGGTCATTCAAAGAGTTAATTTTCGTTAACTGGTTTTGAATTGTTAAGATTTTCGAAAGGTCTTCGACGGATGATAACTGGCTACTCCCCTTTTTAATATCCTCATCAGCAACTGCATTTCGTACCGTCTGAATACCGAAGACGTAGATCGACAAGATGACAACAATAGCAGCGGCAATAATAGTAGCGATGATCGCACCGGAAACAACTGCCGAGCGAATCATGCGGGCTTTTATCAGCTCTTGTTTTACATCAGGGACGAGGTTGATTTCAATCATTTTTTATTGTTCCTTCGTTGCGCCAGACCAATAACGGTTGCAAACTCAGACGCAACGGTCATCAATTGTTGCTGATCGTCTTGGGAGACACGAACTTTTTGCCACGGGTTAGCAATAGCTGAAGGTACGCCTGTTTTGGCCGTCACATAGTCACCAAATAGTGGCACAATAGCAGCGTAACCAGATAGTAGAATACCCCCAACTGGGGTGCTTGGGTAACGAGTCTGGAAAAACTTGACAGATTTAGTGAGTTCAGTCGCAAAGTTTTCAAGTGTAGATTCAACCGATCGGTAGACCTGACCCTCAAGGCGGTCAGGCGCCAGGCCGAACTTCAGGATAAATTGACGGGCTTGGTCCTCTTGGACGTTCAAGTTCTGAACCGCCGCTTTGATTAGTGAACGTACGCCCATAGGAATTGTGCGTACCAAGCGAGGGCTGTCACCGAATGTAATCGCTAGGTCGGTTGATTGCTCACCGACATCGATAATCAAGCGAGCATCCGGCACACCAGCTGGAAGCAACGAGCGTACCATTGCTAGTTGATCAGGCTCTGAACCAATCACATCCAGGCCAAGGCTTTCGATAAATTCAAGGCGCTCTTCAGCGTAAGCGTTCGACGTGCTGGCAAGCAAGACCTCTTGTTGCTTTGGATCGTGCAAAGAAGTTCCCAGCAGTGCCCAGTCGACCTTAGCTTCATTAGCGGCCATTGGAATGTACTGGTCAATTTGGTATTTCAAAGTACTTTTAAGTTCAGCCTCAGGCATAACAGGTAACTCGATAATCGTGGTGAATGTTTTACTAGACGGTAATCCAATTACGACATTTTTTGATTTAATGCCACTTTGCCCAACAGCAGTCATTATAACTTCACCTAATTTTCGGAGGCTTTCTGGCGAATTACTGGTGGCAGTTCTTTCATCGATAGGCGCGTAGCCAAAGTGTTCAAGTGACCAACTATCAGGCCCAGTTGAAGACAGTTGCAATACTCGTACTGCATTTGTTCCAATATCTAGTGCAAAGAAGTCGCCCACGCCTTTTATAAATGCCATATTGTCCCTCATTATACCGAAAGCATAGGCGTAATTGCAAGAAGTTAATCTAATTTAAAAACGCGGAGGCAGCTCAGTTTCGTAAACCGTCGTAAGACGCCCACTGTTAGAATTGTGCGCAATACCCCACAAGTACGCGTCAGGCCGCAGATTGATAATCTCTGCCGGATCACTGCTCGTGGTACCTTGATCTGAACCGGCGGTCCGAAGAAGATATAGTTTTTTAGCCATCACTGGACCATTAATCACTAATGGATTTTGACAAAGATTCGTCGTTAATTGTGTCGCAGTTGTAACATTGGTTGCGCCAGATTTTGAACAGGTAACAATCGTACCCGTCGGGCCCGAGGCGATAAGCCAAGCATCGACATTTTTAACATTGTTTTCGATATTAATTTGATCGGCAATGATAATCAGCTGTGGAATATCAGCGATAGTACTGAGCGTCCCGTTAGCATACGTAATGTCGCCGGTGATAGTGACTGTTGCATTTGGCGCATTGATTACCAGCCATTGGCCCTGGGCGATTACACCACCGCTGATGGTGATAGCACCCGTTCCAGTTTCAACCCGCTTTTGGGCAGCATCAGAAAGATTCAAGAACGTTGGTGTTGTGCTTGTGACAGGAAATGACGCCGCCACATTAGGAATTTTTGTGGTTGGAACAAAACCACCAACCGATGGAGTATTTGCAAAACTTAAACTGTTGGTGACACATGAATCGATACACGCGATTCCCCCACTATACGATGAACCAGATCCGGCGCCCGTGATAGTTCCCGGCGCAATCAAGCCATACTCACCCCAGCTACCGTATGATTTATCGGTCTTAATTGTAACGCTTGTTCTAATTATACTAGCTACCATACTGTTACCCGTAAACGCTGCGCCAACCCGAAGATCACCGCCAAGTACCTGCACTAGGGGGGATTTTGATATCACCACGCAAGCAGGTTGTGAATGACGATAATTAGGATTATCGTTTGCATTTGGATTAACTGACAACAGGAAACAGACATGCGAACCAACCGCTAGGTCGGTCAGCGTATCATTTGTCCCAGTTAACGTACTAACCCCTAGACCAAATACGGCACCGCTTGCGCTGTCACTATTAAATTTTTCGGTACAATCTGCCGCTGCTACTTGCGTCTTTACGTAGGCACATGGTGCAAGCGCGCTCACAGCGCCGGCAGGAACGACTAAGCCAGGTTTAATGATAAAGCGAGTGACTTGCCAATCCGCAGGTTGTGATTTTGTTGGACCATTATTTGTAATTGATGGCTGTACAGCGACTGGTGCGCCAACACCTCCACTCGTTCGGTTAACGGTCACTACTGGGTTAAGCGTGTAGCTATACGGTACTGTCACACAGGAATTTCCCGTACCAATAGAACTTCCATCAGTGCTACTTCTTGGTGAAGCGACCGTTGATCGACAAACGGATGTTCCAACATCGGCTTGGGTGACTATATACGACGTTGGGTTCGAGCTGCTACCCCCACTTGCGATTCCGGTTGGGCCATATTGACGAGGATTGACATTGGATCCGTACGTCACCCCAGATGCCGCCGCTGGTCCATTGTTCGTCACGGTGTGAGTCCAGTTAATTTGCGTACCAGGTAGGGCGGTTGTTCTGTCGACAGATATGGCGACGCTGACAGCCCATCCCTGCGGTTGGTAGTCATAACAAAACCACGCAACGTTACCATTACGGCCACCGAATGTGTATCCTGTCGTGTCCACCCCGTAGCCCGGAAGAGAGTTAAATTGTGCTTGCGCAACTGGAATTGGTTCCCAATTTCCTCCACTATCCCCCAGATACCGACTCCCGCCAAAGGCAGTACTATATTTATACACGACCGAACTGTTGACAGACCGTTGACGTGTAAACACAATAAAAGCAATAATTTTGGTTGCGTTTTGACCGCTACAAGTTGCTTGGACATTAGACCAGCGCGACCCATCCCTCATAGAAGCCGGCGTACCCGTGCTACTCCCATCGGTGTTAAATGCATACCAACCATAGCCATATATTGACTGTGCTCCACTGCTGCTGCCACCACCGCCACCACCGCCACCAATACCACCGCCAGCATGAGCAGCTTGTGAGAACATAAGACCGAATGCCATCACTACAAAAATGCATGCAAAGAATACAATTGACACCAAGATAGCCTGGTACGACTTCGGTAGTGTCAAGTACTTTTTATCGTTCACTGTTTAGCCTTTGGATCCTATCGTTAAGGTATCAATAGTATCCTGGAACGTAGAAAGTGGTGCGTTGTTGGCAAGATTACTATCAACATATTTACCCTGATCGTGAAGACTGTTAAGGGCAGTTAATGCGGTTTGTGCTTTTGTTACATCAGTATGTTGAATTGCTATCCAGAATAAAATTGTTTGACAGGTCGGATCCGTGGCGTATCCAGCTTTGGTTGGGATATCCTTTTCAAGCTCGTTCAGCCCAGGTCCATCGAGCGTTGGATTTGTATCGTTCCCGCGAACCTGGTAATTCATCGCCGAATTGTATTTATTTATTACAGTGTCCCCACAAACAGCTGATGCCCTGGCGTTCTTGGACATATTGCCGAATGCAAACGTAAGCTGCTTTGAGGCATACAAATAAGCACCCAGTACGACAATAATGATGAACAATCCTAGACCAACCCAGGGAACGATCATAAATAATTTGTTACGTTTTTTCTTGTTTTTCTGAGGAGTAAAAGATGTTTGTTCCATGACAAAATTATAGCATAAGCAACAAATGAAAGAAGTTTTGTTGTACTAAAAAATAATGTACTTCTAGCAATTATTATCATCCCCCTTTCTGAGCAAGACCCCCATCTGTTATAATGAGTCTCAATGAGTTCACTTTCAATCGCCATCGTCGGCCTCCCAAACGTTGGCAAGTCTACCCTATTCAACGCCCTAACCAATAATAATATATTAGCGGCTAATTATCCGTTCGCTACAATCGAACCAAATACTGGCATTATTGCTGTTCCAGATGAACGTTTAGTTGTTTTGCAAACGATGTACGATTCAAAGAAAGTAATTCCTGCTACCGTTACATTCGTTGATATCGCTGGTCTGGTGGCTGGCGCTAGCAAAGGCGAAGGTCTGGGCAATAAATTCTTGGCTAATATTCGTGAGTGTGATGCTATCGTTCACGTGGTGCGTGCTTTCGAGGACGTCGATGTTATTCACGTTGATGCGGTTATCAACCCGAAAAGTGATATTGAAACTATAAACACCGAGTTAATTCTGGCCGACCTACAAAGTATCGGAAAACAACTCCCCCGGATTGAAAAAGAGTCAAAGACTCGCCCAGCTGCAAAGGGTGAAATTGAAGAAATTAAAAAATTACAATCTGCTCTATTAGAAGGCAAGCTGGCCAGTGAAATTATCGGATTGAACACAGAAGTTATGCAAAGTCTGCAACTCCTGAGCACCAAACCAGTGATCTACGTGTTTAACGTCGATGAGGCGACACTTGGTAATAGTGCTCGCAAAGACGAACTGTCCGGCCTTGTATCACCAGCTTCAACTATCTTTATCTGCGCTAAACTAGAGGAAGAATTACGTGGCCTTGACCCGGCCGATGCTGCCGAGCTTTTAGCATCATACGACGTCGAAGAGTCAGGTTTGGCTCAACTTGGTCGCACCGCCTACGCTACCTTGGGCCTACAAAGCTACCTGACTGCTGGGGTTCAAGAAATCCGGGCTTGGACAATTCATAAAGGCGACACTGCCCCACAAGCTGCTGGAGTTATTCATGGTGATTTTGAACGAGGTTTCATTGCCGCCGCCATTGTCGATTTCGATGATCTTGTTACGACGGGAGGCGAAACGGCAGCTAAGGCTGCCGGTAAGATGCGCACTGAAGGTCGTGACTATGTAATGCGCCCAGGTGACGTCGTCGAATTTCGTTTTAACGTCAGTAAATAGAACCGTTCTTGATTCCCTTTTGCGCCAGCGACATCACTGTCGCGTTTGTCGTTAATAAAGAATAAATCTTGTGCCCATTGTTCAAACTCTTTCAAGATCTGGCGTCGCACGGCGTCATTTTTAATAATACCTTTATTAGTTTGGCCTTTGCCGGCTTCAAACTGTGGTTTTACCATGGCAACAATCTGAGTTTTTTCGCCAGCTAGTTCACGGGCAATGTGCGGTAAAATGTCACGAAGACTAATAAACGATACATCGATAACGACAATATCAGGCCTATCTTTGCGAAGATAAAAATCTCGGATATCAGTCTTTTCATGTAGATGAATTTTAGGATGTCCCTGTAGACTCGGGTGAAGCTGATCGGTTCCAACGTCGACAGCAAAAACCAATTTTGCACCGCGACGAAGTGCGTAATCGGTAAATCCGCCAGTACTACTACCGACATCGAGCACCATTTTATCGCGGAAATCGATTTTCAAAATTTGGGCAACGCTGGCAAGTTTTAATCCGGCTCGGCTGACATATTGCTCGTCAACATCCAGCTTGATCTGGGCCGTAGCCGTGACGAAAAAGCC
>JAYVYE010000075.1:0-2934 GCA_043784545.1 Candidatus Microsaccharimonas sp. | reverse complement strand
ACACCTGCAAAGTGCACGCATCACAACGGCATCACGTCTTGCTGGTTACACCCGCGTAATCAATCGCGGGTAGCAGGGCACAGATGTGGAGTAGCCAGTTACAGTTTTGTAGACATTGCTGGCTACTTCGCCTTAACTTTAAGGAGAAATGAGAATGAGATATAAACTTAAAGGATACGAACCACTGTGGCTATTCATCGGAATAGGTATGGGTTTCCTTGCTTGGGTCGGACTTAACGCGACAGACACCAAAGCAGTGCAAGTAAAAGCACCAACCAACAAAGTACAACACTTGTGGGTGCGTAGTGATAGTCTGTCGTTTGCTCAAGATCAGATACTAGCCAATGCTGATAAGCAGTTCGCTTGCCTAGAGAACTTATGGGGGAAGGAATCGGGTTGGGACCCCAAGGCTAAGAATCTTGTTAAGAGTCAGGGGCTTAATGCTGGAGGGATACCGCAACTACTGGGTATGTCGCCACTTACACCGCCCAGCGAACAGATACTCAGAGGGCTAAGATATATCCAGTACCGATACACAACACCGTGTATCGCGTGGCAACATTGGCAACGGAAAGGATGGTACTAATGACTAAATTTGTGATAACTGAGACAAAAATCTATGAAGTAAATGCGGAAGATAAAGAAGACGCTATGCTAAAGTTCGATATGTCCGATGATGGTGAATATCCTTTAGTCGACATGGAAATAACTGTCGATGCCGTCTGATATGAGAACCAAAGTAGCAGAGACCATGTATCACTACGGCTTTAACCGAGACGAATCTGACAGGTTAGCGGGGCAGATAATCCGCAACTTAGAAAGATATGCGATGGTGCAAGAAGCGCAATTCAGAATGGGGTTAATTGACTAATGCTAATGTGCAAGTCCAATCCCGAACAATGGTTCCTGGACCTACCGATAGGGAAGCAGGAACAAGCGAAAGAAGAGTTGGTAGTTAAGAGAACCCGTCAAGCGATTGATACGTGTAATCTATGTCCAGCACGCGTTAAGTGCCTTGAACTTGGTATGCTCACAGAGAACCTACACTGGGGTATATGGGGTGGCACGCTACCAGCAGAACGCTTACTCAAAGTGGGTGAGTATGTGGACAGAATAGAAGAAAGGTTTATGGTACTAGTAAATGACACAGACAATTCGTGACTACCAAGAGGGTGATGCCATCCATGTTATCTACCCAACAGATTTCCCTTATTCACTGGAAAAAGATATGGTTGAAAGCGCAAAGTTCGTAGGTGAAATGAAAGAAGACGATCATGTGCTATTACAACTTGCAAATGGATTATTAGTAGTAGTTCAATCTATCGACTTGGAGCATGGGAAATGAGCAGGTACCCGCTATGACACAACTATTTGCATGGGATTTCGAAGGAAAACCAGAATGGGGATTCGATTATGGAAGTTTTCTCTTTACTTCGTGCTACTCATCGCGCCAAAATAATCCCCGCTTCAAACCCAAAGTCACCAACTTCCGCAAAGTTAAAGTGGTGGACGAGATAGAACAAAAGACCTACCTAACAACTGAGCAGTTCATCAAGGCATATAAGTCTCTCAACGATGAGAAACTGAAAGAGTTGAAGGTTGCTTGGCGTGCGGCTTCGAGTACGGCTCGGTATGCGGCTTGGTCTGTGGCTTGGTCTGTGGCTTGGCATGCGGCTTGGTCTGCGGCTTGGTTTGCGGCTTGGTCTGAGGCTTGGTCTGCGGCTGACTCTGCGGCTTGGTGTGCGGCTGGGGATGTCGACTTAGCAATTCTCACAAAAGACAAAATCACTAAGGAGCAATTTAATCTTCTCATGCAACCTTGGACTTCCTGCGACCTATCTCTTTACGCCGAAGATTGGGAAGAAGTCTTGAATCCGAAAGTTGAGGAGCCTAAGAACTTTGGGGCGGTTGTTGAGGCTGAAATAATGAATCACAAGCCTCGGATGAAATGGGTACATCGTGGAAGTGGAACTTGGTATTCGGAAGATGGCTGGTCTGCCTCTTGGTCTGACTTCATCAACCCAACCATCAAATCGGAAGGGGTAGAAAACTAATGTTCAAGCGAGATGCGTTGTTGATAGCGCAAGTCATTTGCAAGCACGACATTAAGACTTATGAAGATGACTGCACCACAGCGATAGTTTCATTTTGTAAAAAATGCGGTCTTGATTTTCTTAGTAAGAGAGCAAGGAAAATTCGGTTACTATCTCAAATTGCGGAAGGGGTAGAGGGATGAAACGATTTCATAGAGGAGTCCGAATCTGTTTCGGCGTAAGCCCTGTTGAGTTCTACGCTTACATGGCTGGTGCCGTCGTTATTGGCTGGATGTTTGGGTCAATCTGGAAATGAAACTCTTTCTCGCCTTCGCGCTCATCTTCATCGAACAATCTAAACCGACAAAGGAGCGAGTATGAAAGCAATACGAACAAAACTCGGAATGACTAAAGGAGATTTGATTTTCTGCCTTTCGTCAATTTTAGTAATTAACTTAGCCATAGATGCACTTGGTTGGTACCTTGAACACGATGTAATAGGGAGTTTGGTATGTGGCTCCTTGTTGTTAATTTTCACCATTCCATTTGCCCTATTCACTTTTCCTACTCAGCAAAATAATTATGGGCATGGGCTTTACTAAATGAAACTCGCCCTAGCCTTCGCGCTCATCTTCATCACCGCTAATCCAGTATCAGCCGAGCCAACACATCCAGTTTGTATCGCTTGGGAAACTGATACCTATACGGGGACTTACTTTGTCCACCATCAGAAGTACGACACCATCGGGCCGCTTCCATCTCTGGTGATTAAAAAATGCGATCAATACAGGGAGGCAAGAGGATGAAATACACAGACGAAGAGTATGTGGCGTGGGTTGACGGCATGATTGAACAGATAGAAAACGAGTCACCAGCGTTAGACCCAGTTGCCGATTGGCGA
>JAYVYE010000074.1:0-1818 GCA_043784545.1 Candidatus Microsaccharimonas sp. | reverse complement strand
GGTATTGGAACATTTAACCACGCGACTGTTGGATTAGGCACGAATGAGACCGCTATCCATTCACTTGGAAATGTAGCCTCAAATGCAGCAGCATATGCTTACTTTTATCTAAAAATTACTTCAACGAGTCCAGCTACAGCCTCCGATGTCGTCACGATTTACAGTGACGCGGCGGGGACACTTCCAATCTGCCAGATCACTTCAACAGTTGCTTCTTATACAAGTGCCACTAAGGCAGCTGCGAACAAGTTGACGAGCGTTACTACTAACGGAGTATTGCCTACACCCGGAACCGGACAGACTTTTACGGTAACCGTTGTTGGTAATACAGGGACCATCGGCGCCGGTCCAACTGGAAGCCGCGATATCAACATGAACCCATCCACTCTCGACTCCTGGCCGGCAAGCTCAGTTCAACTTCAAGACGTTAGCCTTAGCGTAACCGGATGTTCTATCGCTTCATACGTACACACCATTTGGATACAGAATGCCTGCGCTGGCGTTTACACCGCAGTCTTCACTTTCCTGTACAACACAGCCAGTTCTGCATCTGTATCACCAATAATGCAGATTGCCTCCGGAAGATTGATGAAATACACAAACACTCCACCTGCCAGCATGATTACGGCATTTGGAGGCACCCCACTTGCATATTCAAACACTTCAGGTGCTTTAACAGCAACATCCAGCACCGCTACTCTCTATGGAACTCTCGGTAGCGTAAGTGGGACTTCTTTAACGAACGCGATATTTTGCTACTCCATAACAAATCCAGGTACTAATTTCGCTATCGTCGGTAGTACGTGCACAAACGGAACATTCGCCACGGCGGGCGTTTCCACTGGTAACGCGACGGTAAGCATCACGGGTTTAACTGCCGCTACCACATATTATTTTGAAGTTTTCGGAAGCATTAATTCGACGCCCTCTAGTTCTTATCCGGGAGGAGTTCTAACTTTCAAAACCCCTGGTGCAGGTACAACCCTGACGACACCTGTCGGCGCTATAACGCAAACCACCGCAACGTTCAATGCAACGAGTACCGGATTAACCTCATCCGGATCTTTCTTCGTTTATTCCACGGTTAATCCCGGAACGCACTTTGACCCTTCGGTATACGACACAACCCTGACTTCAAATGCTTCAACCCCTTATACATTTGCAGTGACCGGTCTCCAATTCCAGACAACTTACTATGTGGAATTTATCGGCAAAGATGCATCGGGTGCCTTTTACCCTGGTGGCGTTGTCTCGTTTCCTACCACCGCTGCAACTATCATCGCCACGTTTAATCCGAATGGATTTGGTGCGACTCTCCTCTCAGGACTCGCGACAGACACCATTGGAGTTTCAAGTACTGATCAGGTACTTACCTTAGAACCAGATCCATCTCGGTCTGGATTTTCCTTCGTTGGCTGGAATACCTCAGCGGGCGCCACAACCGCGCTGCCAACCACCACAACTATTTCAACGAGTACGCCTTATTACGCAGTCTGGCTAGTCAACACCTCCACGGTTGTATTCAGCGCAAATAGTGGTACTGGCACCATGGCTAATCAATCCGCTAGCGCTGCGACTCCACTCACGACAAATACTTTCACTCGCACTGGCTTCACCTTCGCAGGATGGAATACTGCTGCCGACGGTTCTGGAACTTCGTACGGAGGTGGTACCAGTTATCCATTCCTTTCTAGTGCCACCCTGTATGCGCAATGGCTTAGCGTTACTGCCGTTACACCTACAGTTGGCGCACTTGCTGGCGGCACCGCAGTAACAATCACAGGTACCGGCTTTACCGGCGCTACAGGAGCCAGTATT
>JAYVYE010000073.1:0-3459 GCA_043784545.1 Candidatus Microsaccharimonas sp. | reverse complement strand
CCTCGGAAAAGCATCACATATACGTCCTGACGGTAAGATACGTCTATAGAACTGCTATACTATAACCACTATGGCAACCTATAAAGTTCCCCAAGACGTTGAGGCGGATGACAAGTTAATTGGGCCGTTTAGTTTTCGCCAATTCATCTATCTTATTATCGTGGTGCTAGCAGGTGCACTAGCCTGGGGACTATCCCAAGTATTTATCGTACTAGCAATTATTCCGTTACCGATCATTCTATTGTTTGGTGCCTTGGCGCTTCCGCTACGTAAAGACCAACCAATGGAAATTTACCTCGCAGCAATTATTTCATATTATCTAAAACCCCACAAACGATTGTGGGACTCAGATGGAGTGGAATCACTGATTGAAATTACCGTTCCAAAGGTAATTGAAATTCAACGTTCAAAAAATATTACCCAAGCTGATGCCGAGCAACGCTTTAGCTACCTAGCGGGTATTGTTGACTCTGGTGGGTGGGCAATTCGCGGAGCTGGCGTGACATCACCAAGCACAACACTTAATAACGATATTCTCATGGAGGCACAAGGTGCCGAAGATGTATTAGACAGTACAAATCCGCTAGCACAATCATTTAATGTAATGATGACCAAAGAAACTGGTAGAGCGCGCGAAGAGGCGATTCAGCGTATGCATGCGATTACCGAACCGGTGCCGGTACTCCAACCTGTCCAAACAGCCCAACCGCCGTTAACGCTAGCACCCCAACAAACCACAAGCCCTTATGCTATTCCCGTGCCTGCTACTCCTATATTCAACCCATACCCGACTAATATCCAACAAACAGTGATTGAACCATTTGATGATCCGGCACATCGTCTCGTACCGGTTCCTGTCATTACTGTCACAGAAACTATACCAACCACTAGCAGTAAAGCACCGTCAGCTGATATACTAAACCTTGCAAATAACCCCGATTTATCAATTGAAACTATTGCCCGCGAAGCACATCGAATTCAACAAAAAGAAGACGATATGTCCGAAGAGGTGATAATATCCTTACGATAGTCGGTACTAACAGGGCACTTCGGTGGGAAAAGAACGAGCAAGACAATGCCGCCTAATAATCCGTTTTTAAATCAACCAGTCCCGAACGGGGCTTTAGGTGCTGTACCCGTTACACCGATTGCCCAGCAAGCAGCTAACCTTGGATCTGGCGCTCAAGCAGCTCGTCAAACTCCTAAAAACCCAAACTCAACCCAAAACTCACTTCAATTATCAGAGGTTCGAGACAACATGGTTGTAATGATCGATGGTTCAATGCGAGCCGTCATAGCTTGTAAATCTATTAATTTTGATTTAATGAGTGACCGCGAACGTGAAGGGGTAGAGTATAGTTACCAAAATTTCCTGAACTCACTTAATTTTCCTATTCAAATTCTGGTTCGTTCACAGCGAGTTGATATAGGGCCATACATCGACAAGCTCGTAACAACCCGTCGCACCCAAGACAACATGCTACTGGGCGTATTAATGGATGACTATATCAATTACATCGATACCTTGTCTCAGGAAGCAAATATTATGGAAAAGTCTTTTTATATTGTTGTTCCGTATTTCCCCAAAGGTGATGCTGCTAACTTAATTGACCAGGGCAAAGGTTTCTTTGGAAAATTATTTGCTCGACCCACCAATGCGGTCACAAAAATCGATACCGCCACCTACGAAAAAGCCAAGAGTGAGATTAAAAACCGGGTGGACAACGTTATGGCTGGTATGTTCCAGATTGGCGTTCAAAGTACCCAACTTGATACAAAATCACTCGGTGAGCTATATTATAACTTTTATAACCCCGACACAGCCGTTCGTCAGCCGCTAGGTGATTTTGAAGGTACAACCGGTATTTATACTAAAAAGGGTGGCCCTGCTAGCGCATCAACCCCAGGAGTAATGCAATAATGGCTAAACAATCTGCTGTCGACGTTGCAGCCCAACAACGTGCCCAAGAACAGGCTGAGGTTGAACAAGCTTTTCTAAAAGGCGTTTCTACGCTACGCGACTTAATAGCCCCTAGTAGTATCGAAATTCATTCGTCTTATTTCCGCCTTGGCACAAAATATGGACGAACGCTGTATGTGTATGGCTATCCTCGTCAAATTTATACCGGTTGGCTTAGTTCATTGATTAATATTGACGAGGTACTTGATGTCAGTATGTATGTCTATCCTGTTGATAGCCAAGTCGTCCTTAATAATCTACGTAAAAAAGTAACGCAGTTAGAGGCGACTACGTCGATCAATAACGAGAAGGGTAAAACTCGTGACCCAGGTCTCGAGGCTGCTATTAACGACGCCGAAGAACTACGTGATCAAATTCAACTAGGTGCAGAGCGTTTCTTCCGCTTCGGTTTGTATGTCACTCTGTACGCCGATAGTTTAGACGAGCTGAGTTTTGTCCAAAATAAAATCGAAACACTCTTCGGCCAACAATTAGTCTTTAGTAAGGTCGCCTCATCTCAACAAGAGCAGGGCCTCAACAGCACGCTTCCACAAATGTCCGACCAGTTACAGATTCGCCGTAACATGAACACTGGTGCAATTAGTACCAGCTTCCCATTCACCAGTGCTGACCTGACTGATAACACCGGAATTTTGTATGGCATTAATATGCACAACAATGGACTAGTTATTTTTGATCGTTTCAAACTCGAAAATGCAAATATGGTGGTCTTTGCCAAGTCGGGTGCTGGTAAATCATTTACTGTGAAACTTGAAGCACTTCGTAGCATGATGCTTGGTGCTGAGATTATTATTATTGACCCTGAAAACGAATATCAAAAACTAACCGAAGCAGTTGGTGGCAGTTATGTTCGCCTGAGCCTCAACTCAAGTACTCGAATTAATCCGTTTGACCTACCACGTGTCATTGATAGCGACGAAGCCGAAGACGCCCTGCGCGCCAACCTTGTTACCTTGCATGGACTGTTCCGTCTAATGCTTGGGGGTACGCAAGTTGCTGCTAATGGTACGGCAATGTCGACGCTTAACCCGGTTGAAGAAGCCGATCTTGATCAAGCCTTGATCGACACCTATGCCCGGGTTGGAATCACTAGTGACCCACTGACACACAATTCACCAGCCCCAACTATTTCTGATTTGTATGACACCTTGCTACATATGGGTGGAACCGGTCCACAACTTGCCCAACGCTTACGCAAATACACAACCGGGACGTTTGCGGGCATCTTTAGCCAACAATCAAACATTGATATCAACAACCCAATGGTTGTCTTTAATATTCGCGACCTCGAGGACGAACTTCGTCCGGTTGCGATGTATATCGTCCTTAGTCACATCTGGAACATTGTTCGAACTGATCGAAAAAAGCGCATGCTGATCGTTGATGAAGCTTGGCAATTAATGAAATACGACGACTCGGCAAACTTCTTGTTTAGCCTGGCAAAACGGGCCCGTAAATATTTCCTTGGCCTGACAACC
>JAYVYE010000072.1:0-3485 GCA_043784545.1 Candidatus Microsaccharimonas sp. | reverse complement strand
TATCCCGTAAGGGAGTACACCCAAGCGGGTGGAAGCGGTGAGAATCCCTGATAAGGGATTATGATATAGTCTGGTCTGCGCAGGGATGCGTAGCAGCTTTAATAAAGCGGGGCATTAGTAGCGACAATGCTTGAACACAACGTATTCGATGAAGCAACTGAGGCATCACTTGATGCCATTCTCGCGCTCCAAGCGCGCATCCGAAGCGGCTCCTATCGTGGGCCAAAGATGGGAATGTTGCTCACAACCAACCCCGACAGGAATAGCTGGCTGTACGATTGGGTATCCTACAGCCTAGATGAGTATGGCGTACCAAAGCCAGGAACAGAGAATATAACACGATACCTAGTTAATATAAATAACGTGATTCATTGGGGGGATAGTCCAGAAGAGTTATTCGAGAAGCATGGGCATGGCAAAGTAATGGGTAAAACATTCATTCCATTGAGTTTTAAGTTTATTCCTCTCACGATTGATGATAACCCTGCACTAGATAAGGCCATGCCGTCATACAGGGCAAACCTCTTAGCGCAGTCACGAGTTAATCAACTCCGGTTACTGCATGGGTCATGGACGGCAGTTACAGAGGGTAGCAGCATGTTCAGGCGGGAGTGGATTAAGATTGTAGACGCACCTCCAGTCAACCCGCAAGCTAAAGTAAGATCATGGGATTTGGCATATTCAGAGCCTAGCGAAAAATACCACAATCCAGATCACACCGCTGGCGTACTTATGAGTCGTACTAAGTTAGGTTCATATTGTATTGAAGATGTAATTAGATTTAGGAAGCTAGTAGATGGTGTAATTAAGTCTATTGTCGATACTTCCACTAATCTAGACGGCAAAGAAATCATGGTGACTATTCCACGAGATAACGGTGGCGGAAAAGCAGCCTCCATGTTCTTTATGAGGACTTTCGCTGAAGAGGGAATGCACGTTCGTGGTATCCCCATTACCAACCAGTCTAGCAAGACACAGCGATTCCTGCCATTCTGCACTCTAGCAGAATCAGGCTGCGTGACTATGGTAAGAGGGGATTGGAACGAAGCATTCCTAACAGAACTAGAACATTTCGATGGAACTCGAAATGTAAAAGACGATTAACAATTGGTTGTCTATAAACTCATTTAATTCGGTGGACATCTGCCTGTCAGACAATACCGAGCGAAGCCTATGTACATAGGAACGTGTAACGACTATCCCGTAAGGGAGTACACCCAAGTGGGTGGAAACAGTGAGCCAGCGTAAGCTGTGAAGATATAGTCTACTCTGCATGGCGACATGCAGCACCCTCAAGGTGGGCCATGATTAACGAACATGGCTTAATATAACGCAAGTGGATGCAACGGCGGACGCCTTCAACACGTTAGCCAAACAAACATTGATACCTAGCTTCTCCATCCCTGATATGTCTCAACAGAGTCCCGTTCCCCGCCTATAGCATTACTAACCTACCTACTTGCCACTGTCAAGCACTTTGTTGACAATTAATAGTAGGTAGTATATAATGCCTTCATAACAAAATAGAAGGGTTTATTCATGGCAGCTAAAAAGACCAAAGCTAATGTTGGCCTTGCAGCCGATGATAGCTCTACTATCCCCCGAATCAGTTTAGGGGAAGCAGGATTTACAGGATTACGTACCTCGAATGGCCGCATACTGGACGACCCGAATAACATCTTCAAATTTCCGGCCTTCATCAAGACACGCAATGAAATGGTCTGTGACCCCACCATTGCAGCAGCTTTAAACGTCTACCGCATGATGATTACAGGAGTTAAATGGTCTGTCCAGCCTCCTGAGAATGCCACTGACACTGATAAAGAGCGTGCCACTTCTGTTCAATCCATGATGCACGATATGGAAAACACATGGCCTCAATTCATCTCTGAAGTAGTTACCTACCTTGAGTATGGCTTTAGCGTACAAGAGAAAGTGTTCCGTAGGCGTCTTAGCCGTAACGGTAGCAAATATAACGATGGCCTTGTTGGACTCCGTAAGATTGCTCCTCGTTCGCAAGACACTATTCGACATTGGAATTTCTCTGAAGATGGCCGTGACTTAGTAAGCATTGGTCAAAGCCTAGTTAATATGGAAAACGGTTATCGTTACCAAGCTTTGACAAAAGGTAAAGACGGACTGCTTGAAATCAATCGTGACAAGTTTCTTTTGTTCTCTGCTGATAGTGTCAAAGGTAATCCAGAAGGTAAGTCGATTCTCAAGAGTGTCTACCTTCCGTATAAGCAGCTTACTATGCTCAAGGATCAGTTGATGCTTGGCGTATCAAAAGACTTGGCAGCTATCCCTATTGTGTCGTTGCCCCCTAAGCTGATGGATGCCAATGCCTCTACAGAGGACAAGGCTGCTTTTAAAGCTTTTCAAGACTTAGTGACTAACGTAGCCAACGGAACACAACGCGGAATAGTTGTGCCTCTTATGTACGATGGCGAATCCAATCGGCCCCTGTTCGACTTCAAGCTACTCGAAGCCAAAGGTACTAGCAAATTTGATCTTCCTTCCATTATTAAGCAACTCCAGAATGACATCCTCGTAGCACTCTCAGCAGATATCATCACAATCGGTTCTGACTTGCAAGGCACGTTCTCTATCAAAGACACAAAAACTAACTTGTGTGCAATGGCTGTAGAGCATCGGCTCAACGAAATCCGTGATGTTCTCAACTCCGATCTTATGAAGCAATTGTACGCTCTTAACGGATGGAGTCAAGAGAATTTGCCGACTTTCGAGTTTGGTGACATTGCAGACGTAGACAGCGAAGCCTTTAGTAAGCTTGTACAACGTGTTGCTTCAGTTGGCCTGCTTGAGATTGACCGTGAAGTGTTGAACAAGATTCGTGAAGTTATGGGCGTCCGCCCGCTGCCAGTTGATATGCCTGTGGACAAAGAGAATTTGACAGGAGCCGATAGTAAGTCTGGCGCTGGCATGAAGCCCGGAACAACAGGTGAAGGCGACTCTCGTATCGGTGGCAAGAATAATGGTCAAGATCAGTCAGCTAGGAATGCTAATAACAGTGCCTAGCTACTTACAACATAAAGGACTACATGGCTAAAAAGTTATACAGGTTGCTAGATACAGTGTGGAATACGCCCCATCTAGTAACCGAAGCGGCTCTTACGCCGATTATTGATTACTTGCAAGAGCGTAACGTAGCTGGATTTGTCCCCCAACTTATCATTCGGAATGAAATGCCCGATGACGCAGATGAGGGTGACAAGCAAGAGATTGTTGCAGGTATTGGCGAGATTAAGATTGACGGTGTTCTGACATATAAGCCTGTTATGAGCATGGGCATCTGTGGATCAGATGGCCCAGTTGGTGTTAGCTACGAAGGTATTCTTGAGCAAGCCGAAGAGTTGATTGAGCAAGGTGTTAATACAATCCTGCTTACACATAGCTCTCCAGGTGGACAAGCTGCACATTGCTTCACTACGGCACTTGAGCTACGGAGTATGTGTGACGATGCC
>JAYVYE010000071.1:0-13973 GCA_043784545.1 Candidatus Microsaccharimonas sp. | reverse complement strand
GACCACATAGCTTACTTTTACTAGGTACAACTGAACTGTCTGTTGTGCGCCGCGACGTTGCGAAGGCTATGCTAGAAGTAGTTAAAGAAAATAGTTTTTTAAAAAAGCACGATTATCGGCATGAAGGCAAAAGTCTAGCGGTTGGTATACCTTTCTTACCAGCCTCGATACAGCGAGCAATGACGCGAGCGTATAATAAGAGTGTAATAAAAAGGAACGAGGCGCTATGGATTCTATTAACCCTGACCCAAAAAATGTCCCTGACGACGACTTAACTCTTCAAAATTATCAAGATGACCTTGATACGAGCAGCTCAATCCATGACCCTATCATGAACGAGGAAAATGACGACCCGACAAAAACTTTAGGAATTGACGCATATGAATTTAAGAAAGAACTGGATAAATATGATGTTGATGACAAAGACCAAGACGATGATTATCGTGAGTACATCGAAGATCTTGACCTTGATGAGGGTGATACAACTAAGTAATATTTAACTTTTTTAGACCTTTAGGCAAAAGACCCGGTACTTGTATTTTTTTAACGTCTAGCTTATGATTATGAACAAATGGGGTATCACGCCCCAGAGGGACATAATGGGGAATGGTGTTGAAAAAAAGTAGTACCGATCTATGGATGGTGGGCCAACAGGGTCTGGTTTTTGTCCGTAAAAGGGCTGGAATCTAGCCATGGTATTCCAGCGCTTACCTGCAGTGAACGGTGACGACGGTGCCTGGGGTGATATTCTCAATTTGTTCTTGTCAAAAGAGCATTATAATACAGCGCTCGATGACCCTCTTAACGGTGGTCATAAAACGATCACAATTCGCCCCGGAACAACCACTAGTGGGACGGCACCCTTAAAATTCTTGTCCGGACCCGTGATGACAACCTCGGAAGCCGGGGCGATTGAATTTACAACTGACCGTTTATATTTTACCCAGACAACCAGTACAACCCGTAAGGTTATCGCGGCTTTTGATGATACCAGTGGCGCAACCGGTGACATCTATTTCCGGGATCTTGGAGGCAACTTCACTCGCTTGGTCATTGGCTCAACTAATCAAATACTGTCTGTCAGTGGCGGGCTGCCTGCTTGGGCGACCAATACGACTATCAGCCGTTCGATTAACACGATTTCGTCACCTATTACCGCCGGAGCTAGCGTTGCGACTGATTACGTCTATTACGTCTCGGGCATAACGACGTTGACTCTTCCAACAGCTGTTGGAAATACTAATCGCTACTCAGTCACGAATACTGGGGTAAATACGGTTACCGTCGCTACAACCAGTGCCCAAACTATCATCGGCAGTGCAACCGCTACATTACCAATTGCCAACATGAGCCTCGATTTTATTAGTAATGGCGCCAACTGGGTAGTAGAATAGGAGTAACACATGGCATATATACCACCAAACAGTAACGGACAAGCAACAATGGCGAACAGTTCGCCTGTCGTAATTGCATCTAATCAGAATAGCCTGGCCATCCAAGGTACATCAACGACGATTACATCTGCTTCATGGACATCCGGTACTGCGCTAAACACTGCTTTATCTATTTCAATCGCCGGTATGAATACAGTCTCAGTGGCAATGACAAATACAGCTACTATGACGGCGGGTGTATTAACTTTTGAAATATCGCCAGATAATACAAACTGGTTCTCTATTGCTGTGGCGCGCATCGACAGCTATACCGTCGAGACGGCCTATACGCTTAATACGGTTGCAAACCGTGCATGGTCGACGTCTGCAGATGGATTCACCAACTTCCGTGTCCGACTCTCCACTGTCATCGCTGGAACTGGTACTGCAACAATAATTATCAAACCAGAAACATTTGCTATCGAGCCAATCGTCACCGTCGGTCAATCAGTGGCCGCATCACTGCAAACAACTGCTGCGATTGCATCAATTGCAGCTGGTGCCAACCTTATTGGTAAAGTAAACGTAACAACTCAAACAACCGGTGGTGCCACTAGTTTTACGCTTATATCGGCTGCTACAACTAACGCAACTTCTGTAAAGGCCAGTGCCGGGTTACTGTACATGTTAACAGCGACCAATAACTCCGCAACAGTTGCATTCTTGAAAATGTATGACAAAGCAAGCGCGCCAACAGTCGGTACTGACATACCGGTCATGACGTATATGCTGCCTTCTAATGGTGGTATCGCGGTGCCGATTCCAGCGACTGGCGTTACCTTTACGACAGGAATTGCATATGCGATTACTGGGCTTGCAACAACAGCCAATACAACCGCTGTTGCGCTCAGTCAGGTACAGGTCAACGGAGCTTTCGCTTAATGGCTATTGCACTGGCTGGTTCATTGAACGTCAATAGTTTAGCTAATACTCTCCCTGGGACCATTACGAGCACGTCATTTACCCCGGCAACCGGTGAGTTGATAGTTGTTAAGGCTGTAACTGAAGACAGCCAAGCGGGTTTGAGCGACCCATCTGCTACGGGTGGAGGAATTACCTGGATAAAACGTCAAGAAAACACGGTATCAAGCTCCTGTTCCGCGGGTATCTGGACTGGAGTTGTGAATGCCGGAGGAAGTGCGATTACGATCTCTATTAGTACAATTTCCGCCGGTGCACTCAACGCTTGGTTCTCGATGGTTATTGAGCGTTGGACCGGTGCCCAGGTTGACGCTCCACCTACGGTTGCTTCGGTACTAGGTGGCAGTTCAACTTCAACAATAACAACCTCTGGTACGAATAGTATCGTTTCTTATCTAGACGGTGACTGGAACGCGACCGCTCCGGGTACCCCAGTATATGCTTCCAGTGCAACGCAAGATGGTCTTCATGACAAATCAGCCACCACGTCCTATGTGGCCTATTATGCCTATCAAAATGCGGCAATTGCGGGTGTTCAGACGTTTGGTTTGACGTCTCCTGTCGGTCGAAAAGATATACTTATTGGAATCGAAATTCAAGTATCAGGAACAGCTAATGCGACAATTCGAAAGTTGATGCTGGGCGGAGTCGGTTCTTAGCATTTTTTAACCTTTGTAGCAGCGTATCTCTGCTATACTATGTCAAGATGGCGCGTTGGCGGAGCAGTTACGCAGCGGTCTGCAAAACCGTGTAGATGGGTGCAACTCCCATACGTGCCTCCAAGTGGATTGTTATGTGCGCGGATGATGGAATCGGTAGACATGAGAGACTTAAAATCTCTTGGCCTTATGGCCGTGCGGGTTCAAGTCCCGCTCTGCGCACCAAAGTGATATAAACTCGGTTTTTGACCGAGTTTTTGCTATACTGTAAGTATCAAGTAAAAGAGGAATATCACATGACAGCGTTTTTGATTATTATTGCAATCGTCGCATTACTTGGACTATTCCTGTGGGCAACCTACAACAGTCTTGTCACATTACGCGTCCGTGTCGACGAAGCCTGGAGCGATATTAATGTACAGCTTAAGCGACGTTTGGATCTGATTCCGAACCTGATTGAAACGGTTAAGGGTTACGCCAAGCATGAAAGTGGTGTCTTTACAGCTGTGACTGAAGCTCGCGCTAATGTCATGAACGCCAAGGGTGTCAAAGAGACAGCTACGGCTGAAAATCAATTCGAAGGCACGTTAAAAAGTCTATTTGCTGTTAGTGAGGCTTACCCAGACCTAAAAGCTAACCAAAACTTCCTTGAACTCCAAGGCGAACTGGTTGATACCGAAGACAAGATTCAAGCATCTCGCCGTTTCTATAACAGTGGTGTGCGTGATCTTAACACCAAGATCCAAACCTTCCCCCACAACGCTGTTGCTGCCATGTTTCACTTTGTTGACCGTGAATTCTTCGATGTTGATGACTCGGAACGTGCAGCAGCCAACAAGCCTACCGAAGTTAAATTTTAATAGCTTTCGAAAACAAATAATGGTGAAGACCAGTCCTTGGTAATGCAAATTAATGTACTAAAAACGTACGGACGTATTAACGAGTTTCGAACTTTTCAACCCTGATTTTATGGCTCACTTTACAAAATCCTCCTAAAAGCACCCAAAGAAATGAAGCTCTGATCTGTTATAATTAAGGATAATTATGTATAAAGCAATTGCTGTAAATAAACGAAATACGTTACTAATTATGACTGTTTTTGTTGCCCTTATTAGTGCGATTGGCTACCTCGTCAGTCTCTATTTTGGTAATTCGTCTATTACGGTATGGGTACTTGTTGGCGCGGGCATTTACGTGTTCATTCAGTATTTTGCGGCAAGCTCAATAGCCTTGAGCATGACTGGTGCTGAACAAATTGAGAAAAAAGATAACCCCCGACTTTTTCGCGTCGTAGAGAACTTGGCTATCACGCTTGGTATACCAACACCAAAGGTCTACCTCATTGACGATCCAGCGCCGAATGCCTTTGCAACTGGCCGAGATCCAAAACACGCCGTGGTAGCTGCAACTACCGGCCTGCTAGAAATAATGGATGACAGTGAACTTGAGGCAGTTATGGCACACGAAATGGGTCATGTGCAAAACTATGATATTCGCGTTAGTATGATTGCATTCGGACTGGTCAGCGTGATCGGTCTTTTAGCTGATATAGTTCTAAGGATGTTTTTCTTTAGCGGCGATCGACGCGACAATAACTTAAATCCTATCGTATTAGTGTTTGGTATTGTGATTATTATTTTGGCGCCAATCATTGCTACGATTATACAATTAGCAATCAGCCGTCAGCGTGAATATTTAGCTGATGCAACGAGCGTGTTAACAACGCATGATTCAGCTTCAATGGTTGATGCTTTACAGAAACTTCAAACATATGGACGCCCGATGCAAAAACAAAATACGTCAGCGGCACACCTTTTTTTGAATGATCCATTGAAGCCCGGTTTTGTAGCCAAATTATTCAGTACACACCCACCATTAGCTGACCGAATAAAGAGGCTTGAGTCAAATGCCGCGCATTTCTAAGAAAAAATTTGTTACTGTTCTGCAAAAAATTGGATTATTTTTTTTAAAGCCGTTTGTTGTCATTAGGCAACGAATACTATCATTTAAGGGTCGCCGTCCTCATCACAGTTTTATGCTGACCCGCCGCCGAGATTACACTCGTTCATTAAAGTTACCAGGTTATATCGCATTTACGCGGTCTGTAAACAAAACTATTTGGCAGCACAAAAAAGTTTTCATTTGGTTGGCAGTTATATATGGCGCGCTTAGCACTATTCTAGTAGGCATTGGATCCCAAGATGCCTATTCAACTTTAACGGCAACATTACAAGAGACTGGTTCTCAGGTTTTTCAAGGAAATTTGGGTGAACTGGGAAAAGCTGGGTTACTTTTTGTCTCAATCGCTAGTAGTGGCTTGACGGTGACACCAACTGAAGGTCAGCAGATTTATGCTGTTTTAATAGGGCTTCTTATTTGGCTGACAACAGTTTGGCTGCTTCGTAATATTATGGCTGGGCATAGGGTTAAAATGCGCGATGGACTCTATAGTGCCGGGGCACCCATCATTTCGACGTTCCTGGTGAGTTTATTGATGGTCATTCAGCTCATTCCATTAGGTATTGCAGTGATTGCTTATTCGGCCGCAACTAGTACCGGATTACTAGACGGTGGAGTTGCGGCTATGTTGTTTTGGATTGCCGCGATCCTACTTGGTATTATGTCGTTGTACTGGATCACTAGTACTTTTTTTGCGATGATAATCGTCACCCTGCCAGGCGTGTATCCCATGAAAGCTCTACGAACAGCTGGTGATATGGTCGTCGGACGTCGACTGCGGATATTACTAAGAATTTTATGGATGTTTTTATGCGTCGTTGTAACTTGGGCAGTTATTTTGATTCCATTTATATTGCTGGATAGTGGATTGAAACGTATCTGGACCCAGATTGAGGGAGTACCAATTATTCCGGTAGTATTGTTGGTTCTGGGTACTTTTTCGTTTATTTGGACAGCCAGCTATGTATATTTACTGTACAGAAAGGTGGTCGATGACGATGCAAAACCAGCCTGAAAGTCGCACGAAAGAACTGCGCGAATTGTTGTCAAAATATAGCTACGATTATCACGTGCGCGACAACCCGGCAGTGAGTGACGCAGTGTACGACAGTCTTTTTGGCGAGCTTAAAAATCTAGAAGCAGAATACCCGAGTCTTGTCACAGCGGATAGCCCAACTCAACGAGTCGGGAGTGAATTATTGGGAGGCTTCAAAAAAGTAAGGCATAATTTTCGCATGCTCAGTTTGAATGATGTCTTCGATCGATCAGAGGTTGAAGCGTGGGTGGTGCGTATGGATAAAATGTTACCAGGTATAAAACATGAATTTTTTGCTGATATAAAAATGGATGGTTTAGCTTGTGCCCTTATTTATCAGGATGGTTTACTCGTGCAAGCCGTGACGCGTGGTGATAGTTTTGTCGGTGAAGATGTCACGGCCAATGTTCGAACAATTAAAAACGTTCCGCTACGATTGCATGAAGCAAAAGGCTATGAAAAATTTCTATCTGGCCGGACTGAAGTTCGAGGTGAAATTGTAATGTTGAAAAAAGAATTTACTGCGTTAAACGTACAGCGAAAGGCGAGGGGTGAGCCAGAGTTTGCCAATCCTCGCAACTTGGCAGCTGGTACGATTCGTCAGTTAGATCCAAAGCTCGTTGCCGCCCGACCGTTATCATTTCGATCATATGAAATTTTACGCGATAATCCAGGCGACGTTCCAACCAATATGTTTGCTTATGAAACGTTATCAGCTTTGGGGATTAGTCGAAACAAAGAGGCTAGTACGTTTTTGAACCTTGATGGTGTTATGCAGTTTGTTGACAGTTGGAGCGATCGACGGCTAGAACTACCATTCAATACCGATGGTTTAGTAATTAAAGTGAACAATCGTGTATTGTTCACTCAGCTGGGTGTTGTTGGCAAACAACCGCGGGCGGCTGTTGCGTATAAATATGCCGCCGAACAAGCGACGACTATCGTTAAAGACATTGTTATCAGTATAGGTCGAACCGGTGCCGCCACTCCCGTAGCAGTATTTGATCCTGTTCTTATTGCCGGTACAACCGTGCAACATGCCAGCCTTCATAACGCCGATGAGATCAGTCGTTTAGATATTCGAATTGGTGACACGGCTATTATATTCAAAGCCGGTGATATTATTCCGAAACTCGAAAGTATCGTAATTGAACTGCGACCAATACATTCCAAACCGTTTAATTTCAAAGAGGCGCTGGCACATCAATACCCAGAATTGACATTTATCCGCCCGGTTGGTGAGGTTGCTTACCGAGTTGAAGGTGCGACGGGGCCGCTACTCTTGACCAAAGCCGTTCAGCATTTTGCATCGAAAGGTGCGCTTGATATTGATACACTCGGCGAAAAAAATGTTGTATTACTAGTAAACTCTGGATTGGTGAAAGATCTAGCGGACATCTACATTATTACCAAACAGCAGCTTTTGGCGCTAGATCGTTTTGCCGATATTTCAGCTGGAAAACTAATTGATGCAATTGCTAATAAAAAAGCTCCGTTATTGGAACGATTCGTCTATGGACTAGGCATCCGACACGTCGGAACACAAACAGCAATTGACTTAGTGAATGCATTTGGTTCTTTTCAGGCACTACAAAATGCAACGATCGATCAGCTTGAAGCCATCAATGGAGTCGGAATTGTCGTAGCTGAAAGTATTGCTGCCTGGTTTGCAGATCCTGACAATGAAGCCCTAATTATTAAATTTGCAGCAGCAGGTGTAGCACCAGTTTTTGAAAAGAAAACAGGCAAATTTGTCGGTCAAAATTTCGTTGTGACCGGCACCCTTGAATCACTATCCCGCGAAGAAGTGGCAGAAAAAGTACGAGCACTAGGCGGGACATTTCAGTCAGCCGTCGGCAAAGATACGACCTATCTTGTGGCGGGTGGCAAGGTTGGGGCTGGCAAGCTTAAGAAAGCTGAAGCTTATGGTATCTCAATATTGACTGAACAAAAATTTTTGGATTTATTGGAGAAATAATATGCCCCGATTTCATTTCAAAAAACTCGTTCGCGACCAAGTATTGCAACGTTGCTTGGGTGATCCTAAGGTCCAAACGAACTACCGAATTTTAGACGGCTTGGAATTTAAAACTGAATTAGTTGCGAAGATTCACGAAGAAGCCACCGAAATTACACTATTTAATTATAAAGATGACGAGATTCTGTCTGAAATAGCTGACGTCCAAGCGGTCATCGATAGCCTCGTCGCGTCATATGGGTATACCCGGCAGGAAGTGGCTGCCGCGATGGACCATAAAGCTGCCAAAAATGGCTCTTTCCAGAAACGGGCGTATATTGAATATGTTGATTTGGACGATGATAGTCAATGGATTGATTATTTTCGTAAAAGCCCTGAAAAATATAAAGAGGATAGTAAATAATGGATCGTCTTAAAAGACATAGTAAAAAAGCTGCTATCGCAGTCTCGGGTGGGCTAGTCGTTTTGATTGGATTGGTTCTTGTTCCTTATCCCGGACCCGGTTGGCTGGTTGTATTCGCTGGTTTTGCAATTCTTTCGACTGAGTTTGAGTTTGCCGCTAAAGCACTGGAATGGCTGAAACATAGATATGACCTGTGGACGAATTGGTTACAGCGTCAGCATATTGCGCTGCGGGTAGTGGTTATCGCTGCGACTGGACTATTTATACTTGCCACCATCTATTTACTTAATACTTTTGGTATAATTGATCGAGTTCTCAATCTTCAACAGCCTTGGCTTGTCTCGCCCCTTTTTAAATAAATGAGACAAAAAAAATAAAAAATAACCCCTCTTTCGAGGGGCTATTTTTAGCGTGGTAAAATTACCAGCTACGTTGGCGGAATGATCCACCATCGTTTGTTCGTGGGCGATCTTCTTTAGGGCGAGCAAGGCTGACGTTAATTGGACGTCCGTCGAGTTCTTTCCCGTTTAGTTGATCAACAGCTTTGTCGTTGTTTGCTTCATCAGCAAATTCAACAAATCCGAATCCCTTTGAGCGTCCGCTTTCGCGGTCCATGACGACACGTGCACTAGTCACTTCGCCAATTGTCTCAAAGAAAGCCTTTAGGCTATCATCGTTAGTTGCGTAAGCAAGGCTACCGATGAAAAGATTTTGTGATGCCATAATTGGTTATCTACTTCTTTTCTTCTTCTAATTACTTGTTGTCAGATCGACCATGACGACAGTATTACGGTGAAGAAGAGAGAATATCCATGATAAGATAAGCGCTCGCCGTCCACTTTGGTACGCGTTGTGCTTCTGAACGTTACTAGTTAAGCATATTCTCAAATAAAATACTAGTCCTACCCCTTACCATTAAGACAAAGATAAGACTTGTGCTTATGGTTAAAAAGAGACATACTGTCTGTATGCTGATGCGCAATCGGGGCTCTGTCCTCGTCGCGGCAAAACAAACACGTCAACACAAAATACGGCGCCCCGGGTGGGCGCGCAGCAGCCGAAAGTACGTCTCGACATACCGAGGCGTGTTTTTGTTTTATGGTGATTTTATGTGACATAATAGAGCTAATGTTCAAAAAATTTATTCAAAACAAACTAGAGAAATATGTTCGGACATATCTGCGTCGTCATCCTGATATTAAATTGGTGATTGTTGTCGGCTCAGTTGGTAAAACCAGTACTAAGGTAGCTATCGGTACGGTGTTGGCGGAGCGTTTTCGTGTTCGTTTGCACGAAGGCAACCACAACGCTGAATTAAGTGCACCGCTTGCTATACTGGGGATCGACTATCCATCAAATCTGAAAAGTGTTGCTGCATGGATACAAGTTTTTAGTGCTGCCAGGGCACGAATTCGTGAGGTATCAGATGTGGATGTTATCGTACAAGAAGTGGGAAGTGACGGCATCGGACAAGTGCCACATTTCGGTACCTATGCTCGGCCTTATATCGCCGTAGTAACGGCTGTTTCAGCGGAACACATGGAATTTTTTAAAACAATTGATGCGGTGGCAGCTGAAGAATTAGCGGCTGCTAACTTTAGTAATTATGCCTTAATTAACCGCGATAATATCGATGGAAAATACGCGGCCGACATAACAAATGCACATATCAACACCTATGGAACTACCAACGCAGCTGAGTATCACTTTACGCAAGATGATTTTACGCTAGAAAAAGGCTTTTCTGGGCTTTTTTCGGTAAAAGGTGAATTTGAGGTCAGCGTAAAAGCTGATTTAAAGGTCATCGGCGAGCATAGCATACGGGCCGCAGTCGCCGCTGGCGCAGTCGCGCTTCGCCTTGGATTAACCGTCGAGGAAATTCGTAGCGGTTTCTCAAAGATTCGAGCCGTAAACGGTCGTATGAATTTACTTCGTGGGGCCAAGGACACAATCTTAATCGACGATACTTACAATTCTAGCCCGCTGGCAGTTGATGCAGCCCTGCAGGCCCTGTATGGTCTATCGGTTCCACAGCGCATCGCTGTCCTTGGTAGTATGAACGAACTTGGCGATACCTCGGCAGCCGAACATCAAGCTGTCGGAACATTATGTGGTCCGAACGAACTAGCCCATGTCATTACAGTCGGCGAAGAGGCCGAAAAATATCTGGCGCCAGCTGCTAGGGCAAATGGCTGCCACGTCGTTAGTTTTAAGACTGCTCTTGAAGCTGGCGCTTATGTCCATAAGGTGCTTGAACCAGGTGCGGCAATATTGTTCAAGGGTTCTCAGGGCGGAATTTATCTCGAAGAGGCCGTTAAAATTGTGCTGCATTCGACTGATGACGAAGAAAAACTCGTTCGACAATCGCAGGCCTGGTTACAAACAAAAAATCATTTCTTTTCCAAATTCTAGTCGTCCTTACTTTTGTCCCCATCTGTTTGCTATACTAAAAGTAATATGCAGCGCTACAATCCATCAGAAATAGAACCCAAGTGGCAAACTATCTGGGAGAACCAAAAGGTCAACGAGGTTTTTACCGATGCGTCAAAAGTAAAAACGTACGTTTCTGGTATGTTTCCTTATCCCTCAGGCGCAGGTATGCATACTGGCCACGCCTTTAGCTGGGCAGTTGTTGATGCAATCGCTCGTTTCCAGCGTCAGCATGGCCATAACGTATTAAACCCAATCGGTTGGGACACATTTGGTTTGCCAGCCGAAAACTACGCCATCAAGACAGGAACAGCTCCGGCTGTAGCGACTGCAACCAACATTGCTAACTTTAAAAATCAGTTTAAACGCATGGGTGTCAGTATTGATTGGTCGCGCGAAATTAACACCAGTGACCCCGAATATTACAAATGGACACAGTGGGTATTTGTAAAATTATTTGAACGCGGGTTGGCATATCAAAAAGAAAGTTTACAGTGGTGGTGTCCTGTTGATAAAACGGTCCTGGCGAACGAGCAGGTCGAAGGCGGACACTGTTGGCGCTGTGGCAGTTTGGTTGAAAAGAAATCAATGAAGCAGTGGTTCTTTAAGATTACTGATTACGCCAATTCACTTCTTGACGAGATTGAAGACCTTGATTGGCCACAAAAAATTAAAACTGCTCAGACGAATTGGATCGGGAAGTCGGTGGGTGCCGAGATTGAATTCTTGATTTCAGAAACGGCTTCGCTCCGGGACTCAGATCGGGCTGCAGATGTTTCCTCAACCAAAAATTCAATCTCTGTCTTCACGACTCGTCCCGATACTATTTTTGGCGCAACCTTTATTGTGCTAGCGCCAGAACATTCGATGGCGAAAGGCTTGGGTGTCGGTGATTTCAAGCAGGCGACTGATGACTATATTGCCGTTGCGGTGAAGAAGTCTGAAATCGAACGAACCAACGATACCAAGGAAAAAACCGGTGTATTTACCGGAAGTTATGTAATTAACCCCGCTACTGGTGAAAAAACTCCGATTTGGATTGCTGATTATGTTTTAGGCGGCTATGGCACTGGCGCGATTATGGCTGTACCGGCTCATGATGAGCGTGATTACGCTTTTGCTGAAAAATTTCATTTGCCAGTCGTACAAGTAGTTGAGCAAGATACTTCTGCGATGATAAACTCCGGCCATTTTAATGGCATGAATAGCAACGATGCCCGCGAGGAAATAGTCGCTTGGCTTGAACAGCAACATCTCGGTCGCGCCAAGACGACGTATAGAATGCGCGACTGGTTGATTAGCCGCCAACGATATTGGGGTGCACCGATTCCGATTATTCACTGTCCTGAACACGGGGCGGTTGCGGTTCCTGAAGACCAACTACCAGTGATTCTTCCAGAAATTGAAGACTACGCGCCAAAAGGTGATGGCTTGTCTGCCCTGGCCCGAGCGGATGCATGGGTAAATACTACCTGTCCTGACTGTGGTGGTCCAGCCAAACGCGAAACCGACACGATGGACGGCTACGCCTGTAGTAGCTGGTATTTGCTACGCTACGCTGATCCGCACAACTCGGAACGTGCTTGGGACCCTGAAACGGCTAATTACTGGAATCCAGTTGATTATTACGTCGGTGGCGATCACGCGGTGGCGCACTTATTGTACGTTCGTTTTTGGACACACGTTTTTCATGACATGGGATTAGTTGATTTTAAAGAACCAATAAAAAAACTGATTTATCACGGCTATATTAACGCCGAAGACGGTACCAAGATGAGTAAAAGCAAGGGCAACGTCGTTGATCCGTTAGACGTCATCGATTCTGGGTATGGCGCTGATGCCCTCCGTACGTACTTGCTTTTCATGGGTCCAATTGAACTTGATGCCAGCTGGAACACCAAGGGTGTTGCTGGTGTCTATCGATTCTTGAACCGCGTCTGGACAGTCGCGCAACAGTACCTAGAATCTGAAAAAAATACCAATAAAAATGACCAAGCTCTCAAAGTTTTGATGCACAAAACAATTCGTAAAGTTACTAATGACTATCGACGCCAAAGTTTCAACACAGCAATCGCTGCATTAATGGAATACGTTAACGAATTATACAAACTAAAACTAGATGGTTTTTCAAAAGAAGTTTGGTACGAAGCGTTGGCCGTATTAGTTCAAATGGTAGCACCAATTGCGCCACATATAGCCGATGAACTTTGGTCTCAACTAGGTGGTCAAGGAATTATCCAACATACAGCCTGGCCTATTTGGGACGACAATTTGATTATTGAGGACGTTATTTCAATTGCTGTACAAGTAAATGGAAAATTACGTGGTGAAATTTCAATTGCCAAAGATACTGATCCTGAATTAATCAAAGCTCAGGCACTGGCGCATGATAATGTTGCCAAGTTTATTGGCGACCAAAAACCGGCCAAGATTATTTATGTTCCTGGCCGGCTCGTAAGTATCGTTCTTTAGATTAGTGCGTGTCTGGTGCGGGGATAGTTGATAGCTGAACGCCAGTTCCGTTTTGGACGATCAATGTATTTTGACCATCAATCTGTTCTTCTGCCACAACAAAAGGCTCTTCGGGCTGGTATATGCCTTGAGCCATGCCGCTTTGAAGAATTGTAAAATCAATAAAGTTCCTTGATGTTTGGTCAGCATTTTTATAAAGATCAAGTGATCTGATCAGCTCGGTACTTTTACTAATAATGGTGCTGCCTGGAGTCATATTAAAAAAACCTACTATACTAGCAGGATCAACTGACGCTAAGGCCTTTTCATCAATTTCATTTAAAATATTTTGGTCATTTTGATATTCGGCTTGCACTGAAGCGATACGTTTGTCAGAAACATTTTGATTTTGGACAAGTTGTCCGGTGAGCAGTGCGGCACCGATACCGCCAATAGCTGCAGCGCCGACGGCGATACGTCGGGCATTGTAGTTCGGGTTTAAAGTTTTGCGAGCCGCCTCAGCTTCTCTTTTGGCATAATTTGTATTACTTGTTTGTGTGTCGATAGTTTCGTCCATATTAAAATTACAATACCACAAAGTGCTATATAAGCATAACCACTTGAGGTCTAGCCCCGAAAATAGTATAATAAACCCTAAGTTTGAATTAACCTAGAAAAAGGAGCACATTTCATGGGTCAACCA
>JAYVYE010000070.1:0-6804 GCA_043784545.1 Candidatus Microsaccharimonas sp. | reverse complement strand
CATCAAGGCGGGGCCCATCTCGCTCGTCAAGGCGACGGCCGACTCGGTCAACACGGCCTTCGTCCAGCTCGTGTCGCAGCTCGGAGCCTGCAACGTCCGCGCGACCGAGACCCGGATGGGTCTGCGCCAGGCCGACGGCAAGGAGATCAAGCCGTTTCCCGCGGCGATCACCCTCGGCACCGACAACGTCTCACCGATGACCGTCGCCAGCGCCTACGGCAGCCTCGCCAACGACGGGATCCACTGCACCCCGGTCCCGATCGTCAGCATCACCGGGCCCGACCAGAAGGCGCTGCCAGCGCCGGCGCCCGGGCAGGGCAACTGCGCCAAGGTCGTTGAGCCGGAGGTGGCCCACGGGGTCGCCAACATCATGAGCAACGTGCTCACCGTGGGCACTGCGCGCCAGAGCGCCCTCGATGGTGGCCGCCCGGCAGCGGGCCTGCTGCAAATTCTTGAAGACGGTGCATTAACAGACGCCAAAGGTCATCGAGTAGATTTTTCTAATGCGATTGTAATTTTGACGAGTAACCTTGGGGCTGATCGGATGATGAAAGAATCCAGCCTTGGTTTTAATGCTATTACACGCAACGATCAAAAACAGCTTGACCTAGTTCACGGCGAAAATGCGCTAGCGGCAGAAGAAGCTTTAAATCGTATTATGCGCCCAGAATTAATCAACCGTTTTGACTCGATTGTAACTTTCCGAGCGTTGACCAAAAAAGAAGTTGGAAAGATTTTTGACAAACTACTCGACGAATTACAAGATCGTTTAGTGCGTAAGGGCATTCACCTTGTTATTGCAGCCTCTGCAAAACGTCAGATTATCGCAGAAGGGCACGACGAAAAATATGGAGCCCGCCCACTTCGTCGAGCGATGCAAGATTTACTAGAGCTTCCAGTTGCTGATGGCATCTTGTCTGGTGAATACGAAAAGGGTACAGTATTAAAGATAACTGCAGTAAAAGGAAAAATTCAGATTAATGTTGGACAAGAGGCGTAGCCTTCGCAAAACGATTGTTGGTGCTTTTATAAGCATTGCCCTGCTAGCGGCGGCTGGCGTTGTCTATATGAATCGGCAGTACGCCATTGACCAAATAACAGTTTGGGGATTTACGCCTAGTGCTAGTGTCGACACGCTGAAGCAACGAATTAGCTTTACGCCTAAAGGTACATTTTACTTTTATGCAAGTAAGCCTCAAGTTTCTGAAGCCAGTATTTTTAACAAAGGCTGCCCACGGCAAGAAGTCGGGAACCCTATCCTTGGCTGCTATACAGCCGAGCGCATTTACGTCTATGACGTTACGAACACGCAACTCGATGGTATAGAAGAAGTGACAGCCGCCCACGAAACCTTACACGCAATTTGGGAACGAACCAGTCAGAGCGAGCAGGAACGAGTTGGGGGTCTTTTAAAAGCTGAATATCAAAAAAGGTCCACAGCTGAACCTGACTTGGTTGAGCGTATGCAATACTACCAACGCACCGAGCCAGGAGAATTTGTAAATGAACTTCATTCTATCTTGGGCACCGAAGACGGCGGGCTAAGTCCAGATTTGGAGGCTTATTACGAACAATACTTTAGTCAGCGCCAAAAAGTTGTCGACTTCCACGATAAATATAACAGTGTATTTAATAATTTGAAGAAACAATCGGACACATTGTTCGCTGAATTGACGACACTTAGTAAGAATATTAACAATCGCACCGTTCAGTACAACGCCGATGTAAAACAACTTTCGGCTGATATTGATACTTTCAACAAAAAAGCGAATAGTGGAGACTTTTACTCAGCCAGCCAGTTTAACAGCCAACGAGCTATTCTAGTTGCACGCTCCAAACAGGTTGACGCCGACAGGATCTCCATTAGCGCTACAATTGATACCTACAACACTAAATTTACCCAGTACCAACAACTTTCAACTCAAATTGAAGCATTAAATAAAAGCATTGATAGCTTCAATCAGCTGCAAGTTGCACCATCAGTTAATAAGTAAGGAACTTTTCTAAGTTATAATTAAACGTAATGGCAAAAGCTAGAACTCAATTCGTTTGTCAAAATTGTGGATCAACTCATAGCAAATGGGCTGGGCGTTGTGATAATTGTGGCGAGTGGAACACTCTGGTTGAACAAATCACCAGTAGCGGCACTTCTTCGGTAGCGAAGGCGTCTTCAAGTGGTCGTGTACTTAAGGTTCAATCAATTAAAGACATGGTGACCGATGATACGTCAAAACGAATGCTAACGGGAACCAGTGATCTAGACGTTGTGCTTGGTGGCGGTATTCTTCCCGGTTCAGTCGTTCTCTTGGCTGGACAGCCTGGAATTGGCAAAAGCACGCTACTACTACAGGTCACTGCGCATATCGCAAAATCTACCTCAGTTTTATACGTCAGCGGTGAAGAGTCTGCTAGCCAGGTAAAACTACGCGCTCAGCGGCTCGGCGCCGAATCAAGTGAAAGATTAGATTTTGTTGCCAGCACTAGTGCTAATGACATTGCGGCAACTATCCGTGGTGGTCAATATGCTTTGGTAATTGTCGACTCCATTCAAACCTTAGCGCTTGATGAAATTACCAGCGCACCTGGTACGGTTAGCCAAATTACCAATAGCAGTAACGTGTTGATACGCGCTGCCAAAGAAACGGGAACGTCAGTTATTTTAGTTGGACACGTTACCAAAGAGGGAAGTATTGCTGGACCAAAAGTACTGGAACACTTAGTTGATGTGGTTTTGCAATTTGAAGGTGATCGCTACGGTGGCTTTAAAATTGTTCGAGCTGCTAAAAATCGCTTCGGATCAACCAATGAAGCTGCTATCTTTGAAATGTTCGAAGAGGGCCTACGAGCTGTTGAGAACCCTTCTGCGGCCTTGCTAGCCGAAAGGAACCCAGCTGACGGTTCTGTGGTCCTGGCGACACTGGAAGGCACTAGGCCACTACTGGTAGAGATCCAAGCTCTTGTGAATCCGACCAGTTTCGGGTATCCTAAGCGTACCGCGAGTGGTTTTGACCTCAACCGACTCAATGTGTTGATTGCTGTTATGGAGCGACGCACAAAATTGAATTTATCTGATAAAGACATCTACATCAACGTCGTCGGAGGTTTAAAACTCAATGACCAAGCAGCGGACTTGGCGATCTGTATGGCAATAGCTAGCGCAGCCGCCGGCCGTCGCATGGATGATGAAACGGTTGTCTTCGGTGAAGTAGGGCTTGGTGGCGAAGTCCGATCAGTCCCAGGCGTCGACAAACGTGTCGCGGAAGCAAAAAAACTTGGTTTTAAAAAAGCCATCGCCCCTAAAATACACAGTGCAAATACATTTATTAAACCTGTAGCCGATCTGCGTACTGCGCTCATCGACTACTTACAAAAATAAGGCCAAATACATAATTATGGAATTACTCATTATTCTCACGCTGCTCGTTATTGCAGCCGAGACTACCTACCTGGTAGCAACCCAAACAATTAAACAAAAACATTCAAAAAAACAGCATATGCCGATTTTTGTTGATACCTCGGTACTTATCGATGGTCGAATCACGGCAATTGCTGAGTCTGGCTTTATCACTAGTACGTTGTTCATCCCCCAAAGTGTCATTGGTGAGCTTCAGTTTCTAGCTGATAACGCTGATACCGAAAAACGAACCCGGGCTCGTCACGGACTTGATATCGTTAAAGAATTACAAGCAATGCCAAACGTAAAAACGGAAATTTTCAATGATGGCCGTAAAGCCGAAGAAGGCGTTGACAACCGTTTATTGAAACTAGCCCTTGAATATAACGGAGCTATTTGTACAATCGATTATAACCTTAACAAAGTTGCCCAAGTTGAAAAAATTCCGGTGTTAAACGTCAATGATCTTGCAAAGACACTTCGTATGGCCTATCTGCCCGGCGAAAAGACACGTCTTGAACTGACGCAAAAGGGAAATGATCAACACCAGGCAGTTGGACACTTAGCTGATGGCACGATGGTAGTGGTTGAACACGCCAATAGTCACATTGGGCAAATTGTTGAAATCGAATTTATTCGCGCTCTCCAAACTGCAGCTGGAAAAATGATGTTTGCTCGCTTAGTCGGTGGTGGTGATCGCGATGTTATTAAAAAAGCCGCCGCGCAAACCAAACGTGCCGCTGCCAAAGCCTTATTACCTGCCAAGCTCCAAAAAACAGTTCGTCGCGAGCCTTTGCATCCGGTCGTTGTGGAACAAGCTCCTGGGCAGCCTCTAGAGCCGACGCTAGAGGACATTCAGCCACAAAACCAAGATACCAAACAACCTCAAAAGAGTAACAACAAACGATATAACAAACGTCGTACGCCCGAAGATAGCCTATTCGAACTACTGGACAAGCAAGAATAAAAATACTTCATTTATAAAAAAAGAACCTATACGATATAGGTTCTTTTTTTGTGAAAGCGTAGCTTTACATTGCCGCACCAGCACCGCCGGCAGTCACCACGTAGTAGCCACTGTCCGTCACAGAAACGGTGATTGGTTTTCCTACGTTGGCTGGTGTTCCGGTTGAGTCGTAGACGTAGTCATATGATCCTATTGCGGTTGCATTAAGCGTTGTAACAGTAGTTCCGTTAACGCTAATCGTGATTGTAGTAGGGTCAAATTTTCCTTTAGCTGATATATTGGTTGTGATCTTGGTTTTATGCGCACCAGCTGGTACGGCAGTGAAACTAGCGGTCGCGGTTGCATCGCTACAATCATGTGCGTCGTCATCCTTAGTCGCATCGTACCCATTTGGAACGTTTGTATAGACATCTTTTCTGGTGACTGGGTCAGTCGATTTGATGACTCCGACAGTGTCTTTAGCGCCATCAGGTGTACAGCTGGTGGCTTTATTTTTCGAAACTTTGTCGAATGTTAATTGTGCATTCGATTGGCCTTGGGTTTTATTCCACCACGATGGATACAGCTCGATGCCAACTTTTTGGATACCGGCTGGTTGGGTGAACCAGTCACCAGATTTCCATTTACCTTCGGTCGCATAAACCTCCTTGTGGGCATATTCCATAACCGAGGCAACGATTGGGCTTCCAAGGGAAGACGTACCATTTTTAAGGATGGTTGTATCTGGGTTACCAAGCCACACTCCCATGGTAAGGGCCGGGCTATAACTCATCATCCAGAGGTCTTTAGCATTCCCACCCTTATCCGAGGTACCTGTTTTGGTAGCCGTTTTCACACCTGGGATTGCTTTTGCAGCGTAACTTCCTAATGCCGAACTAGCATTGCCGTCACTGAGGATATCATCAAGTATATAAGCTGATTGGTCACTTACGATTTGTTTTCCAGCAACATCGCTCCATTTTTTCAATGTTTCGCCAGAACTATTCTTGACTTCGAGGACACTCGATTGTGGCTTGTATATTCCACCGCGGGCAAGTGAAGCATAAGCGTTCACAATATCTACTTGCTTGATGCCACAGCCGCCAATAGCTAGTGACAAGCCGGCCGTCGTGTCTGCACCTTGAGAACAGTAACTAGGAGCACCCATGGCATGGACAGTATCAAGGGTCGATCCTTTTTTAGCCTGTTCATTAATATACATTGCTTTAACTGCCGGAATATTTCGTGAGGTTGCCAAGCTCAGGCGAATTGGAATGTCGCCCCTAAAGCTCCGATCAGCGTTTCGTAGTTGAGCACCATAAATTTGATCAATCGGCTCGTCCTTCAGGATTGAGCCGCTCCCGTAATTCTGCTGACCAGTTGGTTTTTGTTCAAATAGCTGCGAATATACCAGTGGCTTTATTGATGAGCCGGGCTGAATGTATGCAGTGGCTGCGTTGTCTTGGCCGTAGCCTTGGTAATTAAAGTCCCGACTACCAATCAGGGCAACGATTTGTCCAGTTTGAGAATCTTCGACAGTGGCAGCACCATTCGTGAATCCAGCGTACGCAGGGACGTACGAGCCGAACATTTTTGTCATCGATTCTTCGAGTTTGTTTTGTATTCTAATATCGAGTGTAGTTTTGACGGTCAGGCCACCTTTACCGACGGTTGCCTTTCCAAGTTCACTTTCAAGTTGGGACCGAACCATTTGAACGAAATGGGGGGCTTTAATTCCAGTGTACTGGTCAGCTAGGGGCTTCAGGCTGTCGAGGATTGGTACTTTGATCGCTTCATCTTCTTGGGCTTGGGTAATATAGCCAATTTCTTTCATATCTTTCAAGACGAGGTGTTGGCGGGTGATTAGTGCGTCATGCCCAGCTACGTTATAGGGGTCGAACGTTGATGGGTTCTGCGGGATAGCCGCTAGTAGTGAAGCTTCTGCCAGGCTCAAGTCTTTGGCTGGTTTCCCGAAGTAGGTTTGAGAACCAGATTCAGCACCGTTACGACGCCCGCCATATGGCGACTCGTTCAAATAGAGCGTCAGGATTTGATCTTTGCTATACATGCGCTCGATTTCGATCGAAAGAATTAATTCTTTAATCTTGCGCGGAATACCACCAAGTCCACGGTTTGAAGCTTGGTCAGCGAAGAACACCTGTTTAACTAATTGTTGCGTCAAGGTTGAACCACCCTGAATGTCACCGCCAGTAAAGTTATTAAATGCTGCACGAATTGTCCCTGTGACACTTATCCCACTGTGCTGGAAAAAGTTACGGTCTTCGATGGCAACAGTTGCTTTCTTCAGGTTATCACTAAGGCCTTCACTGGGAACAACCAGTTTGTAGTTTCCATCACCTTTGTCTTCCCAGAGTAGTTGATCATTTCGGTCGTAATACTTTGTCACCGTCGATTGAACACGCTTGTCAATTTCACCTGGCCGAATCTGATCGAGGTCTTTGCG
>JAYVYE010000069.1:0-1514 GCA_043784545.1 Candidatus Microsaccharimonas sp. | reverse complement strand
CGTATTGAATCAGATTAAAATGCAACTAAGGGGCGGGGTATCAGGACCCCGTTAGTTTTTTAATTCTTAGATACTCTTCGACCCTTTTGTAAAATTCTTTAAGTTTCTTATCGAGTTCGTTTTTTAAATAAATTGGATTCTTCATAGCAAAAGCATCTCTGAGTTTTGCTTTTTCTTTTTCGGGTACGTAAGTATTCTCGAGAAGGCGTTTGTAGGGTGACTTTGGTTCATCATAGATCTTCTTTACTCTACCCCCGACACGTTCTTTGTTTTTAAGCTTTAATACCGGCGTGAAAAAGTTGAGTAATGGATTCCAATATGCCATATAAATTTCATTCATTAGAAGAACGATTCCAGGATCTTCAATGCGGTCATAGCCAAAAAGCTGTCTGACGTGCGTGTTGTTTTTTTGCTCAACATGAGCGTTGTCGTTTTTCTTGTAAGCTCTTCTTCTGACCATGTTGATTGGGATCTCTCGGTTTCTCATGTAATCGACGACGTTTTCATTTAAGAACTCAGAGCCATTATCCGTGGCTAAGCCTATGAGAGTAAATGGCAAGCGAGCCTCGATGTCTTTAAGCTTCTCTGTGACCTTTTCGGCTTTCTTTGTCAGCATCGCCCGGTTTTCTGTCCAGCCCGAACAGAGATCAGTGATCGTCAGAGAACTTGCAAACTCACCACCAGCCGAGATCCCACAGTGCGCGACAGTATCGCCTTCAACATAGCCGGGGATCTTAATTTCTTCGTCGAGTAATTTAATTGGGATCTTATTTTTAAAATACGATTTCTGCGTAGTGCTAATGCCTTTTATTAAAGGCTTTCTGTAAGGTCTTAGTAATCGGTCAATTGTTGAAGAACTCATTTGCATCAATAAGATTTGAACTTCGTCACGGCATTCGTAGAATGGCAGCCAAACAACAAATGCCACCTTCATTTTTTTAGAACACATCTCATTCATCAGCTGCCATAGCTCTTTCAGAGCCTTGAGGACGTCAATACGATTGTATTTTGAAGCAGGTCCTGGCTTTCGCACTCGCGGTCGCACGCCGCTGTTTAAAATCCGTATTGCGTGCTTGCGATTATAACTATTCACAGCGCAAAATTCGTCAAGAATTTTACTTTTCTCTTTCCTGGTGCTACTTTGATAACGGGAAATTATCTCTCCGAGATAAGCTCTTGAAAACTCGATTGGCATGATCCCTCCGGTGTAAGTCTTCCCCAGCGGTCGAGCGGCTACACGAACTCTGGAGCCCGTTTCCGCCCGAGACCTTGGCGAGGCTTCTGAGTTCTTCCTCGCGTTGCGCTCAGCACAGGACCCGGGGTCCAAGATCGAGTTCATCTTTCCCAGGTCGCGATCCTCGGCGGTCGTCAAGCCACCTGGTCCCGGCTCGCAGGACATCGCGAGCGACCTGTTGGACGTACTCACCACGCTGCGAAACGCGTGGAGAATCCTCGACCGCCTCGGCTTGAGAACGGAGCTTGTTGTCCCGCATGAAATTGCGGACCGCCCGAGG
>JAYVYE010000068.1:0-18017 GCA_043784545.1 Candidatus Microsaccharimonas sp. | reverse complement strand
GGAAAAATCAATCGAAAATTAAATATGCATACATACAATTGGCACTCTTGACACCCGAGTGCCAGAAATAGTATACTAAGACTAGTTGGCGATCTCATTCAGAGAGTGCTAAAATAGAGTTAGAATATATACCAGAATTTGATAGTTAAAAAGGAGAATAGTTATGGGTAAAATCATCGGAATCGATCTTGGAACGACCAATAGCGCTGTTGCGTACATGGTTGCCGGTAAACCAGAAGTCATCGCGAACGCCGAAGGCAACCGGACGACACCAAGTGTTGTGGCTATTAATAAGAGCGGCGAACGACTGGTCGGCCAAGTGGCCCAACGTCAACGCGTTACTAACGCTAAAAACACTATTTATGGAGTAAAGCGTCTGATTGGACGCAAGTTTAGCGACGTAGAAGTTCAAAAAGACCTCGATATTATGCCATACGAAATTGTCGCTAAAGGCGATGGTGTCGCTGTGAAACTCGGTGACAAAGATTACAGTCCAGAAGAAGTCTCTGCGATGATTCTTTCAAAGATCAAAGCTGACGCCGAAGCCTTTCTTGGTGAAAAAGTCACTGAAGCGGTTATTACCGTTCCTGCGTACTTCAATGACTCCCAACGACAGGCGACTAAAGACGCTGGTAAAATTGCTGGCCTCGAAGTCAAACGTATCATTAACGAACCAACAGCGGCTGCACTCGCCTACGGTCTGGAGTCTAAAAAAGATGAAAAGATTGCTGTGTTTGACCTTGGTGGTGGAACGTTCGACGTTTCTATACTAGAACTTGGCGATGGTGTATTTGAAGTCAAATCTACCAATGGTGACACCCACCTCGGTGGTGAAGATTTCGACAACCGGATCGTGAATCACTTCCTAGACGTCTTTAAAAACGAACAGGGCATTGACTTAAAGTCCGACAAGGCAGCAATGCAGCGCCTGAAAGACGAAGCTGAAAAAGCCAAGAAAGAACTTTCATCGACCAGCGAGACTGAAATTAACCTGCCATTTCTTACTGCCGATGCCGATGGTCCAAAGCACTTCGAATATAAACTAACTCGAAGCAAACTTGAAGAGCTCGTCAAAGACCTGATCGACGGCGTCACAAAACCGGTTGAAAACGCTTTAAAGGATGCAGGTTTTAAAATATCTGACATTGACGAAATTGTCCTTGTTGGTGGTATGACTCGTATGCCGGCTGTGGTTGAAAAAGTGAAAGCACTGTTCGGCAAAGACCCGTTAAAAGGCGTAAACCCTGATGAGGTTGTGGCTATTGGTGCTGCAATTCAAGGTGGAGTGCTAGCCGGTGATGTTAAAGATGTCCTACTGTTAGATGTCACGCCACTTTCACTGGGTATTGAAACCATGGGTGGAGTTGCCACGAAAGTTATCGAACGCAATACAACCGTTCCGACCAGCAAGTCCGAAACATTCTCGACTGCAGCCGACAGTCAGCCACAAGTTGAAATTCACGTTACACAAGGTGAACGCGAATTAGCCGGTGACAATAGGTCACTTGGACGCTTTACGCTTGATGGAATTGCACCAGCCCCCCGTGGTGTCCCACAGATTGAAGTTACTTTCAACATCGATGCCAACGGAATCTTGAATGTGACTGCCAAAGACAAGGGGACAGGGAAAGAGCAATCTATAACGATCTCTGATAGTGGAAACCTTTCGAAAGAAGATATTGAAAAAGCAGCCAAAGATGCCGAAGCGCACGCCGACGAAGACAAGAAAAAGCGTGAGGCGATCGATGCCCGCAACGGTCTTGAAAGCACGATCTATCAAGCTGAAAAAATGCCTGATGAATTCAAAGACACTATCAGTGACGAAGACAAAAAAATCATTACTGATGCCGTTGAAGAAGCCAAAAAACACAAAGACGCCGAGGATAAAGATGAGCTGGAAGCGGCCGCAAAAGCCCTTAATGATGCCATCATGCCAATCGGTGCAAAGATGTACGAACAAGCCGCCAAAGACGCTGCACCTGCACCCGAAGACGGTGACCAGAAGACTGACGAACCTGTCGAAGGTGAAGTCGTCGACGAGAAAAAGGAAAAGTAACAACTTTCTTATCTAAAAAGCCCCGCAAAATCGCGGGGCTTTTGCTTTTTGCGAAACTTCTAGAGTTCTTGGAAAAGAGCGGCCCAGACCATTCCTGGATCAGCCCGATAGATAGGCACGTAATACCAAGACCCATCTGGGTTTATCAGTTCTGGGTAGGTTTTATGACGCTCAATCATGGCGGCAAAATGGGCGTATTGTTCGGTGTATTCAGGACGTTTATACCGTTTTAAAATATGCAGGTAAAATGTCCCGTGCCACGTCCAGATAGTCGTACCAGTGTAATTAGGCATCAGATATTTGCCCATGCCGATGCGATATTTGAATTCTTCAGAGTGCTCACCGTATTGCATCGGATAGAGGGCATTTAATTTTGCGTCAGTGATGTAGTCCATGGTTGTATCGACCATTGTCTCATCTCTTATAACGTTCAAGAAAAAAGGCATCAAAGCACATTCAGCACTAAAAGCTTTGTTTGAGCGGTCAGCATTAAAATAGGTGCCATTCCAATAATGAGTCACCAGATCTTGTTGATACTGTTCGGGGTGAAAAGGGAAGGCGGTCAGTCGTAACAGTTCAGCGCAGCGAGCTAACCGACCGACTAATGCAACGCTATAGGCGCTACGATCGTAGTGGACGGCATCACGCATTTCAGCGTAGCTGACGCTCAGTAGGTCGCCTGTTATAGGATCAAGGTAGGCTTTTGCATATTTTTTAAGCTGCCGTTGCAGAAAAAGATGCTCGGACTTATTGAGGGTGTAATGACTGACGACGAGGCTATGAAGTAGCCACGGCAAGGCGTCAATACTGCGGTGCGCTGGTGCATTGAATGTGTTTCCCGCTTGATCGATACAAAGAGTAATCGTGTTTGCCCGACGATACTGCAATAGTACCCAACGTAGGGTGTGGTGAACTCGTTCTTTTTGTCCCAGACGAACCAAAGATTGGCAGACTGTCCCAAAATCACGCATCCAAAAGAAATCAAAGTGACCAAGGCTAGTCCTATAAAAATCACCTTCCCATAATTTTTCGATAACTTGAGCACATATTTGCTGCGCCGATCCTTCGAAACGTTCGATGGTGCCAAAGTAGCGATTGTGTAACTGGCGGTATTCGGCACGCATAAGTCCCAGGACAGCACCAGTCGATCGAAGAATTAGTTTCATTATCTTGCAGTATATAACCTCTTGATCATTGTGTATATGGTTGGTATTTCCTTCGTCACACCCCACTTTGTGATCTAGGTCACGATGACCAAGAAACCGAAGGTGTATAATAAAAGTACAAAAACGATAATAAGGAGAGTATTTCTATGAGTGGATTAGGAATTATTGGTTGGATTGTATTGGGAGGCCTGGCTGGATGGGTCGCCTCAATGATCGCTGGCACAAACGCCCGACAGGGACTACTGGGGAATATTATCGCCGGTATTATCGGAGCATTTGTGGGCGGATTCATTTTTAACCTGTTCGGCGGATCAGGCGTTACTGGCTTTAACATCTGGAGCTTTATTGTTGCAGTCGTTGGTGCGGTTATTGTATTGGCTATCTGGAAAGCGATTAGCGGTCGCGGCGTTAAAGCCTAAGACGCTACTTATGAAAAGAGAGCCTCGTCATGAGGCTCTCTTAAATACATTGAAACTGGTTAAATTACCATCCAGCTCGTTGGGCAAGCTGCACTGCGTAGCTCCAAAAGCCAACACCGGCATCGGGACTCCCGTTGCACGCCCCATCTGATTCCCAGGGTATTTTAATCCACAGGAGTGCATCATTTAATGCACTCCCGGTATTCGTTGTCGGTGACTCTCCAAGCGAAGCGAATGAGGGGTTGCATTGCATACCCGTGACAGAGTTGTTACCACCATTTCGCGAAGTATCAACGACGTAGTGTTTATAACCAACGAGACTTGAAAGGGCGTCGCCGTATTGGCGGTTTTGGTTGGTTGGCGCAAAATAGGAGATGTTAAGGCTAAATCCATCCGCTTTGCTGACATTAACCTGCTTAAGTCGTGCAGCCATCGTTTTTGAAGGTTGCCATATTGGTGTGCCCGCGTCGATGTATACGGAGGTCTTCGGAAGTGATTTCAAGAGTTCAACAGCCTGGGAAATTGATTGGACTCGATCCTGTTGGGCGGCGACTGGTAGGCAATCAAGGGCAGCGAGCGCATCAGGTTCAACGATAACGACTGCCGTACGGTTACCGATGCCCGCAACAACCTTCTGCACCCATTGTATGTATGCGGGCACGCCGCTTGCTCCACCGATTGAATAGCCGCCACAGTCACGAAGAGGAATATTATAAAGCACAACAATTGGCACTGCACCCGCCGCCTCGGCGGTCGATACATATCTATTCACATCATTTTGAACATTGACATTCCAGTCTCCGAACCACTCAGCGACAGGGTTTTTCCCCATGCGGCGGATATACGAAACGCCCTCAGCAGTCGGGTTGGTTGCGGCGTATTGACTGGCGCTGTTAGTGGGATCAGTGTAGAGGGGGAAGTTCAACCAGGCTGGTTTTGGTTGAATCGAAGCAGATGAGGCAATATTGAGTGATGCGGTTCCCTGTGTAGCTTGTTTTTTTGTTTCATTTTTCTGCGCCAATACCCCCTGAGGTGGGGTGGATCCCGTTTTATTGTCGGCTGTGACAAGCGGTGTGGTTTTATCTGGTGATGACACGGTTACTCCATCGGTTATAGTTGAAAAAAATACGGTCAACCCAACGGTCAATACCAGAAACGTACTTATTGTATACAGAGCGTTCGAGACTTTTTTGAAAGACGAATGTCGCAACTGTAAGCCGGGTTTGTGCTTAGAGTAATAGAGTGCCCCTCTCGTTGACTTGATTTTTTTTCGTCTCAACATTGTTACTATTCTAACACTTCGCTTTACAACCGCGCAAATAAGTATGTGAACAATTGACTTATTTTATATAATGTAGTATAATATAGCACATGAAGCGTCTGGAGTCAGTTTCTGTATGGCAGTTGTTTCAACACCCCACCAAAGCGCTTCGGCGTTGGTGGAGAAAGCCTAGCGTGAAGTCCGAGTTTATCGAACGCGGATTTTTCGTCATGATTGCGGTAATCTGCGGATATATTATTGCTAGTACTAATATTGTCACAACAATTGTACAGGTAGTGACGCGTAGTAATATGGCGCAAACGGCCATACAGCAGCAGGCGGTTACAATAACACCGACGACAACAGAATCCTCTAGTCATCAGCAATTTTCGTCTACACCCAGCTGGTCACAAGATTTTCGTACGAAGAATTCAGGGGTACCTGACCCTAAATATTGGAATACGCTGGTAGGGCCAGCGCTTAATAGTAATAATGAACAGCAATATTATTCAAATAATCCCGAGAATCTCCGGGTAGAGAATGGTGCATTACGTTTTATAGCAACAAATTCTTCGCAACTTAGTGGCTATAAATACGGCTCGGCTCGGCTTGAAACAGAGGGTAAAATGTCATTTCTGTATGGTCGTTTTGATATCACCGCAAAACTACCAAAAGGTGTCGGTACCTGGCCCGCACTATGGCTGTTACCTGCAGATCATACCTACGCATCACTCAGTCCCGAGGGTAACCCGAAGCATTACAAAAATGGCGGTGAAATTGATATTATCGAAGCGGTCGGGTCCGACCAGAATACAAACTATGGCATTGCACACACGGTATCAGATGTATTGTTACGGTCTGATGGGACGGGATCGTATGCAAAGGTTTCTGTGCCAAACAGTACGGAAAAATTTCATACATATAGTCTATTATGGACACCAACAAGTCTGACGTTTGAAGTCGATGCTGTTGCTTACTATACCTATACACGACAAAAGGGTTCTGACTATCAGACGTGGCCATTTGATCAGCCGTTCTACCTGATCGCAAATCTTGCGATAGGTGGCACGTGGGGCGCAATGGATAAGTCGCGTTTTGCCAGTGGTATCGATGACTCGGCACTGCCAGCATCGTTCGACATCCAGTCAATTATGTATTACGCCTACATTGGCTCGACTGCAGTCGAATAAGCTTATTTTTTCAGGTTATCCTGTTTTTTGATCAAGTATTCGCCGCGCATTAAACAGCTCTGGCTATAAAGCATGAGGCCAATACCCAAAAAAGTGTACGGTAACAAGACAAGCCAACTGATACCAAGAAATGAATTAAGTGCGATGTCGATGGTCGTAATTGGCGTCAGGCTTCCTACGATAGTGATATTTGATGGTACGTACATGTTGTGTATCTCCTTTCTTTATTTACGTTCTTTACCAGGCGCGATCCGGCCGACGATAGCTAAGCCAGATCGAATATAGGTAGGTGTATTCCCTGAATATTGCGTATAGTTCATTGGGAATCAACAAAATGGTCATGAGTCCTTGCCACCCGTCACGCTGGTCGGTGTATTTCACCCATCGGTAATATTGAATGGAGGCTGCCACAACCGGCAATAACAGAAAGGCTGAAATGAGCTGAATATTGTTACCCATGGCGAGAATTGTGATATATGCCGAGATCAGTAAGATGCGCATAAGGAAGTTCGTTGCGAGAAGGATGATCGTAAAAAGTTCGTAGCGCGAATGTTTTTTTAGTCCTCGGCGACGGAGTTCATCAACCGTGCCGCTGTACCATCGCTGCCGTTGATCAAATAGCCCGCCCTTGCCCGTAATCTTCAGGGGAACATCAGACCATGAGATCATACGAAGCGATGATTTGGCATCCCAGCCCATATCTTTAAGTTCGAGAGTCAGGCGGTAGTCTTCCACGAGGCTATCGGTTGCCCACACAATGCCTTTGTGCAGTTTGTAGATATCGTTGAGTGCTTTCATCCGGAACATGACTGAAACACCAGGGAGGACGCGAGCACTTTTGAAATTCTCGACGCGCCAGGCATTGGCGAGACCAAATTCGATGTTTTGCAGTCGCCAAAGGTATTTTTCCCAGCGTGTCGCCTGTATTTTCAAGGGCAATGTTCGGTACGCAGAACAGATACCAGCGGTATTTGGTTCACGGGAGAATTGCTTGATTGCTTCTTCCACCATCTTTGAATCGATAATGGTATCAGCGTCCATGCCGAAGATGTAGTCGGGACGATTTTTTCGTACCATCTTTAACCCCTGATTCAGGGCACCCGCTTTTTTAGAAGTATTGCCAACAGTTTCCATGAGACGGAGTTTGTCGGCACCGTATGTACGCTGGGCACGCTTCACCATACGAATAGTTTTATCCGTACAGTTATCAGCGATAATGAGGACCTGAGCAAACGGGTAAGTCTGCGACATCAACGATGCGATTGTCGCATTGATGATGGCCTCTTCATTGTGCGCTGGTACTAGTGCCACGACACGTTGTTTACGATCCACTTGTTCTCTCCAGTTTTATTCCTCAATAAAAAAAGGTACCACCATAGGGGGTACCCGTTTCCGTCTGCTGTGAATAGTAAAATTATATACTATACAGGTAGATAAGTAAATACTATTTTATAAGTATAGTCATTAAAGCTGGGCAGCGATAATTGCTAGGGCCTGAGATATAGTTTTTACCTCAATGCCTGATGCCTTGATGATTGCAAGCTCGGCATCAAGATTTTCTGGTGTCACCGTATACTGGTCACCACCGGTAGCGCGAACTTCGTGGTAAACCAGTACTAGCCATGACTTTTCGGACTGAGCTTTTTGTACCCAGGTAGCAAGCTCGGCAGGCGTTGTATCTGTCGTAATGTTTTGCACAAGAATATTATATCGATTGAAGCTGTCCTTGGTATTGTACCCAACGTCAGTTGAACGGTGTGATTGATAGTATTGTTTGATAGCAGTAAGTGTCGTCTGGTTGTACGTACCAGTCGGAGAGGCAAAACTTTGCGCAACAGTTTGACCGAATAGGCTGCGAAGAGCTGTCTGGGACTCAGAAAGCTCGCTGTCGAGCTGCAAGCTATTTAAGAGGGGGAGATCTGGATGTGAGACGGTATGCGATGCAATTTCGTTGCCCGCTTGTATGACCGCTTGAACCTGCGCCGTTGACATGTACTGTGCAGTGTTCAGTGCACCAGAGAGGATGTACTGGGTTGATACAAATCCGTATTTTTGAAGTATTGGTACGCCATTTGTATAGACTGATTGCCAGCCATCATCAAACGTGAGACTGATAAGAGGAGCTTTGAAACCTGTCGGTGTATAGGAAACGATGTCGAAGTCATCAGTCTGTAGCCAGCCATTGCTAGAAAGTAAAAAGTAAACCGTTACTGCGGATGCATCTTTTGGCACGTCAAGTCTACTGCTGTAATATTGCCACGCGGTGGTCGCATCTACAGCAGGAAGTGGGTTCGGAAGTGTCAAGTATTGATCGACCCCGCGAGCATCAACGTAGGCCGCGATAACATGGGGTTGAGCATTGGTTTTATACCATGCCGAGAAAGTGTACTGACTGCCAGGGGTTAAGGTAGTTAACGGCGAGAAATACCATTTCGCATCACCGCTCGAATAGTTTGTGACGGTTACTTTCGAACTGCTTGTACCTGTACGGCCATCATTTCGGACGTACCCAAATGATGCCGTATTGGTTCCCCATGTATCTGATTGCCAGTCGGCTGGATCAGTTCCACGGGCTATCTCAAATGAAGGATTTTTAATCGAGTTTTTTGGCGGCTGGGGGTCAATGGGTGGAGCCGACTGTTCTTTGGAGAGTGATATATCATCGAGGGTTAGCGAACCGACTTGATCGATCAAGTGATAGATGGTGAACGATTTGATGCCGGCTGGTATAGTGATTTTTGCGTTGTATCGTGCCCACGCGGCTGCCTGTGGAACGGGCGCAAGCTCGGCATAGCTATCAATACCACTTTGGTTCGTCATAACAGCAACAACTCGGCTGGGAATGGTCGAGATGTAATAGTCCTCGTAGGTATATGAACTGCCGCTGGTTGTCGCAATGGGCGTTGTATACCATTTCGCATCACCGCTACTGGTAGAATTCATAGTGATACTGACACGACGATCACCAGTCCGTGCTCCACCAGTGACGTAGTTCAAGCTCGAACTGTTAGCTCCCCATCCACCGCGACTCCAAAAGGCAGGATTGGCACCGTCAGGTGTTTCAAATGAACCATTTGCGATGAGATTGGAAGAAGCCGGTGGAGGGGTCGATGGCGTCGTTTCAGAAAGAGCAAAGTCATCCGTATAGAGTGCCCCATTTGAGTAAATAATATGGTAAATCGAAACACTCGTGATACCGGCGGGAGCAGTGAAGCTGGCGCTGTTTTGTTGCCAGGCAGTGCTAGCTGGGATTGATTTTAAATATTCGAAGCGGGTTGCTCCTGAGTCAGTGACATAGGCAATATCGAGTTCAGTTACCACGTTAGACTTACTGTAGTCGGTATAGAGGTAGGTACTTCCAGGTGTCACGGCGACTTGATCAGCCATCCATTTTGCATCACCACTAACGTAATTACTGACATTGACCAAAAGACTTCGCTTTCCACTGCGACTCGATGGGCTGTATTCAAAACTTGCGTTGCTGGTTCCCCAGCTATTTGTTGTCCAGTTTTGTGGTAAACCATTTGTCGCTAATTCAACAGAGTCATTGGCAATAAGGTTAGGGCTTACAGCGAATGCTTGGGAGGCAAGCGGAAAAATTGACAGCAAGAAAGCAAGAATAAATACGATGAATGAACGAAAGATAGCTTTCACGTTGGTCTCCACATTGATCTCCCATGTTGGTCTCTTGGGCTTTACCTAAATTGAATACATAATATTTCATTTACGACGAAAAGTCAATTAAATGCTATATTATACTTTTTGAGTTAAATATTACTAGCACTCTAGACAATTGAGTGCTAGTTTACTATACTAGTAACAGATGAGTAAACGTGATTATTATGAAGTATTAGGTGTCTCAAAGGATGCCAGCGCTGATGAACTAAAAAAAGCATTTCGTCGTGCTGCCGTCAAACATCACCCTGATAAAGAGGGTGGTAACGAAGAAAAGTTCAAAGAAGTGAACGAAGCCTACGACGTCCTGAAAGACGCTCAAAAAAAGCAACGCTATGACCAGTTCGGTCACGCCGGTGTCGGTGGATCAAGTGGCGGGGGCGGCAGTGGGGGTAATCCATTTGAAGGTTTCGGTGGCCAGAACGTTAACTTTGACTTTGGTGAGGGCCTAGGTGATATCTTTAGCCAATTCTTCGGTGGTGGCGGTGGATCTGGCCGCCAAGCCCCACAACGTGGACGAGACGTTGAGGTTAACTTACAGCTTAACTTTGAAGAAGCAGTCTTCGGCCTTGAAACAAATATTGACCTTGATATGGACGACGAATGCTCGCACTGTCACGGCACAACCGTAGAACCTGGTCACGACATGAAAACTTGTCCAACCTGTAAGGGTGCTGGGCAACAAACACGCGTCATGAATACCATGTTCGGAGCGATTCAACAAAGTGTTGTTTGTGAGACCTGTCACGGACGTGGCAAGATACCGGAAGTCGTTTGTACTGTTTGTCGAGGCAAAGGTACCGAGCGCAAGAAACAATCCATTAAACTCAAGATCCCAGCTGGTATCGATGACGGTGCGACTATTCGCTTAACTGGACGCGGCGAGGCTATCGCTGACGGCCAAAAAGGTGACTTGTATGTCCACATTAGAGTGAAAGCCCATAAACACTTTACGCGCGAAGGCGATATTATTCTTTCAGAAACACATATTGGGATGATCGATGCAGCAATTGGCGCGGAAATTGATATTGAAACGGTTGATGGCATAGTACGAATGAAAGTACCGGCCGGGACTCAGTCAGGGACTGACTTCAAGTTATCGAGTCACGGCGTGCCGCATATGAATAGCGAACGTCGAGGCCCACATATTGTGAATGTTATTGTTGATACGCCGACGAAATTGTCGAGGAAGCAGCGTGAAATTTTAGAATCATTTAATACGAAGTAACTGAATAGGAAATAATATTTTGTTTATTGAAGATGACCCCAATGCGACATTTAGGCTATTAAAAAAAGAATTTATAAAAAGAGGGTATGCCTATACAGAGGACTTACATGGTGAACAGCTATACCTATCACTCATTAGTCCTACGGGCAAAGCATGGGAATTTTATGGTTCGAAAATAACTTATCCATTTACTTCTGTAGAAGTAAAAAGACTTTCAGTACATAAAGAAATAGCGACTAAATATGTAGAGAATCAAGGATTTTCTGTACCTTACACACGTTATTTAGTAAATAATGAGCAACTCACCAATCATGAAGCCGAAGATATGATCAAAAAATACGGCACTCTTATAGTAAAGCCTGCAGATGATTCGCTTTCAAGAGGATTAACATTAAACATTACAAATTCTGTGTCACTGAACGATGCGATTAAGTACAGTCGTCAATTTAAAGAGGGCGTTTTAATTCAAGAGCAAGTTGAAGGAGAAGAGATTCGTTTTGTGGTCATAAAAGGTCGTGTAGAAGCAGCCTTACTACGTCAAACTGCTCGAATTATTGGTGACGGGTCGTCGACTATTGCGATGCTTATTGAAAAAGAAAACAATGTCCGGAAATCACTATCTTTTCCAATGATGAGCTATCCGCAATTAACAGACATGCTAATTGATCCAAAGCTATTTACGGACATTACGATTCTTCCAAAAGATGAAATTAAAGAGTTAAACCGCGCAACAATGATAAAAAATGGTGCTTCAGTTTATAATGTTATTGAAAAAGTTCATTTTTCGTATACGGCCGTCGTAGAGCAACTTGTCGAAAGTTTACATACAGACTTTATAGTTGTTGATATGTTCGTTCAGGATTACCGCACTGAAAAAAAAGATGATAACTACTGGTTTATAGAATTTAATACTTCCCCCGTTTTAAAGCTATTTTACGGCTGTCGGGATGGAAACATGTTTGACATAGTTCCGGTGCTGGCTGACGCTATTGATGAAAAACTACATGCATAGGTGTAAAAATAATTTAGTGTAAGCTCAACCATATTGACTTATTGATTTAAAAGTGTTAATATAGATATATGATTGAAGAAAATCTTAAAATTAATGCTGAAGCTGAAAAAACACTTTCAATTGAAGATTTATTCAGTGGGCTGACTGAACTTGAACCACTACCAATTGCAAATTTTGTTCCCATAAATGCAGCTGAACAAAAAAAGGCTTTTATTGATGGAACAATCGATATTCCAGATCATATATACGATAAACCAAATATGATAGATTTTGAGTTGAAACGACAAAAAATAAATGCTACTGGTAATATTATTGTTTCTCACCCTGATGTTCAACAGAAATACAGAAATGTTTACGCGCAGTTTATTCAAAACTATCTTGATAAAACAAATTTTATTGAGGCTTCTACAAAGGTAAAATCTGCACAAACAGTAAAAGAAAAATCGGATGCTAAATTAAACTTTATGGAGTTAAACGAAAAGTTGTATGGGGTTCCCGATATTTTCACTTATCAATCATTGATTGGAGAAAAAATTTCTACCATTAGTAAGAATCAATACTCAGAAAATGGTTTAAAAATTCGAAGTGAGTTATTTGACCTTATTAATGAGGGTAGTTTTGAAAAAAAGGATCGATTCCAACCCTCTCAAGCGACTGTTGACTGGTTGCATGACATTGTTGATTCAGAAAATTCTTTATATGGATCTATGCTTGAGCATGTACCTGAACAAGATTCCTTTAATGATCTTGAAATAAAAACGGTATTTGAATCAATTTTAATTGATGAATTTGACCTACGATTGGTTAGTAACCCAGCCGAAGCGGGACTTTTATGGCAGATCGTTATTCAGGATGCGCAAAGTGTTAATGTTAAAGCTGCAGAAAAAAAAATTGTTATACCAATAGGTAGAACAGTCAATTACCAGCAATTACGAAAACTAGTAGTCCATGAAATAGGTGTCCACTTTTTAAGATCTAATATGGGTGCACAAACTGATCTTTCTCCATTGGAGTGGGGATTAAACGATTATTATGACACAGAAGAAGGCCTCGGTGCAGTGATGGAGCAGGGTCTTCTTGGAAAATATCGTGAAGCCGGCGCAGACCACTACATTACAGCTGGATTAGCATATTTTGACGGTAAAAATTTTCGTGATATTTTTGAAACAAAATGGCGAATAGCTCTGCTAACGTCAAATAGTGATCCATCGGACGATGATATTTCTAAGGCTAAAAACACTGCATATAACGCAACAATGCGGATAATGCGAGGTACTGATGAACTACCATGGTTTAAAGATCTTTCTTACTATAATGGTGCTATAAAGGTATGGGAAAGATTAGAATCGATTCGTGGTGATGAAACAGAATTTATGTTACTTCTTTTAGGTAAGGCAGATTCCGGAAACCCAGATCACCGTCGCATTTTACTCGAAACTGCAACTAAGTAAGAATTATAATTATGCGCGAAACTCTAGAAATTATTGGAAGAAATATTTTGATCGACATCGTCGGTCACATTAATGATATACCAGCAAAAGTTGATACTGGTGCCGACAGCTCTGCATTATGGGCATCTAACATATCAGTCGATAAATATAGAACTTTAAGTTTTGTACTCTTTGATAAACAATCGAAATATTACTCCGGTGAAGTCATCAAGCGTAAAGCTTTTCGTGTCGCTATTGTACGAAGTTCAACGGGACATGAACAGGTACGCTACAAAACTGACATACCTGTCAAGATCGGGAGTAGAATTGTAAAGGTTTGCTTTTATCTTGCAGACCGTTCAGATAATAATTTTCCAGTACTCCTTGGGAGACGTACTCTTAATAAGAAGTTCCTTGTTGATGTATCGTTGCAAGTAGTGCATTTAACGCGTAGACCAAGCCGTGGCTTAAACAAAGAATTATTAAAAGATCCACATGCATTCCATAAGAAATATCACACCATAGATAATAAGGAGTTAAAATGAAAATAGCCATACTCTCAAACGGTAACGGTAATTATTCAACCAAACGCTTAGTTGAAGTTGCTAAAAAACGTGGCCATGAAGTCCGAGTGATTAAATATCGCGACTGCTATGCATCAATTGAGCAAAATAATCCTACCGTTAGCTATCGTGGTGAAGACCTCGGTAAGTACGACGCGATTATTCCTCGTATTGCCTCTAATATGACTCGTTATGGAACGGCTATCGTCCGCCAGCTAGAGATGCAAGGCGTGTATACCGTCTCGAGTTCAATCTCAATTGCGCGTTCGCGTGACAAACTACGAAGCCTGCAGTTGCTTGCAAAAGTAGGTGTTGGGATTCCAAAGACTGTCTTTTCAAGGAACTCTGTCGACATTGATAGCCTTATTGAAAAAATTGGTGGAACGCCGATCATTATCAAGCTCGCCCGTGGAACTCACGGTAACGGTGTCGTCCTAGCTGAAACGAAAAAAGCAGCTAAATCTGTTCTTCAGGCGTTCTATTTGTCGAATGAAGACGGTACTAACGTCCTTTTGCAAGAATTTATTGAAGAATCTGCCGGTACAGATATCCGTGCTTTCGTCGTTGGTGGCCGTGTTATTGCCAGCATGAAACGCCAAAGTCTCGATGATGATTTTCGTTCAAATCTGCACAAAGGTGGTGAGGGAACAGTTGTGAAACTGACCGAAGAAGAAACAAAGATGGCGATTAAAGCCGCCAAAGCGATGGGACTGAACGTTGCTGGTGTCGACATGATGCGTAGCGAACGCGGTCCACTCATCCTTGAAGTGAATGCCAGCCCTGGATTTGGTATTGAAAAGGTAACGGGTCGTGATGTCGCCAGCCCAATCATTGAATATATCGAGCAGAACGCCAAGCGTGGCAGTAAAAAAGACAAAGTCGGCGCCTAAATTTTAGCGCTGCTATACTGAGGTATATGGTTTTCCGCAGTATGAAAATGTGGCGTTTATCAGTAACCAAGCTGTTGGTGGTTGTTTCCCTACTTTTGATTATTGTTATTACTACACTTCTTATATTTAATAATTCACAGCCAAAAACAGAGGTCCATTTTGGAGCCTCTGTTTTTAATGTTCGAGTAGCATCTGATAGTATATCGCGGGGAAAAGGCTTATCTGCAGTAGAAAATTTACAACCTGACGAGGGACTTTTGATGACATTTCAGCGCAATGATACTTGGGGGATCTGGATGAAAGATATGAAAATCCCGATTGATATAGTTTGGCTTAATAGCGATAAAAAAGTAGTATATATTGTGACCGATGCTTCGCCTAATCTGTCGACGTCTAAAACATTTTACCCTGATTCACCAGCTCGCTATGTGCTGGAAATATCAGCTGGAACAGTTCGACGATCAGGTATAAAATTAGGTCAGACCGCGGTGATTAACGTGGCCGGAAAGAACCTGTGGTGATACCGATTATAATTTTTATTATGCTGGCAATTGTACTTTTTTTTGCAGCTTTTTTTTCGAAACGTCGGTTTGGACTATTAGGGTTAGCACTGACGGCGGGCGCAACACTGAGTACCATTTGGGGTTATGATGCCGGCTTGGTTGTTTCGAGCACAGGTCTAGTATCCGAGGGTCATTTAACCAGTGCAATCGCTCTTTCCCTCGTAACATTATTACCAGCAATTCTGTTACTTTTTCACGGCTATTCGTATAAAAATGAAATTAGCCGAGTGGTTGGGTCTTTATGTTTTGCATTACTAGCGATTGCATTTTTGACCGTACCAATCGGCAGTGCGTTAATACTATCTGGGCCTACCCAAACTGCCTATGACTTTGTCGTTGCCCACAAAAGTATCATAATAAGTATCGGTGTGGTTATCGCGGTAATTGATCTTTTTTTCACAAAACCCCCTTCCAAAAAGGAGCGCGAACGTCGCCGTTAACATTGACACGCTACCTCTGTTGCGCTATAGTGTGAAAGGTTTTTGTGCTCTGCATAAAGAATATGGGCCAGTAGCTCAGCTGGTTAGAGCACCTGCCTTTTAAGCAGGGTGTCATGGGTTCAAGTCCCATCTGGCCCTCCATATAAAAAACATCCGTCGATCGCTACCACGGGTGTTTTTTATTTGGGTTTTATTATTTGGTTTCAAAGTATTTAAGATCTGCTACCTATAGTGAGTATATGCAACTGTGGCGATTACGGAAGCGAATACATATATCGTGGGTTATCGCCTTGGGCTGCTTGTTCTTTATTGTGGGTGTATGGTCGGCGCAGTACGTTAGACTAGGCAGTTGGTGGTATATCGGTGCTGGCTTGTTCGTTCTGTTTGGAATTTGGCGGAGGCAATTGTACGCATTACCATTCATTACCCTGGCTGGGCTTATTGCCGGCGTTTGTTATGGGTCAACGGTCGAAAAAGGACTTGAGGTTTACCGGCCATTGGTTGGTGTCACGCTGCAGCTAGAAGGCCAGGTAAAAGAAGATCCTTCAATGACCGCAAAAGGCCTTGGTGTATTACAGCTTAACCAGGTGCGGTACAAAAATAATGATTTACCTGGATCGGTCTGGGTGAGCGTGATTGGACAGCCAACTGCCAAGCGGGGCGATATCGTCGTAGTATCAGGCAAAACATCCGAAGGCTTTGGAACCTATGCCTTGACGATGTTTACTGCCCGCGTCGTTTCTGTTATCCACCCTCAACCCGGTGATATTGGTAGAGTGGTCCGAGATTGGTTCGCTGACGCGGTACGAAAAGGTATTCCTGAGCCTGAAGCGAGTTTGGGGATTGGTTATTTAACAGGCCAAAAAAGTGCTTTACCCCCAGACTTGGCGCAAGCTTTGCAAATTGCTGGTCTTAGTCACGTTGTTGTTGCTAGTGGCTATAACTTGACGATATTAGTTCGACTAGCCCGGCGATTGTTTATTCGGTTCTCAAAGTTTCTGGCAGTATTTGGTGCTGGGCTCATGATTGCTGGATTCATTTCGCTGACCGGGCTAAGTCCCAGTATGAGTCGGGCGGGGCTAGTGTCCAGTCTGAGCTTGGCAACTTGGTATTACGGACGACAGTTTCATCCGTTTGTTCTGTTGCCTTTGGCTGCGGCGATTACGGTTTTATGGCAACCAAGCTATGCTTGGGGAGATTTGGGATGGCAGTTAAGCTTTGCTGCCTTTGCTGCCGTTATGATTGTGGGACCATTGCTGCAGTGCTATTTCTTTGGCGACGAAAAACCAGGAATATTGCGACAAGTTTTGGGGGAGACAGTGGCGGCACACTTAGTGACAATCCCGATTGTGGTACCAGCGTTCGGTTACATATCAAACGTTGCCATTCCGGCTAATATTCTTATCGTGCCCTTGGTACCACTGGCGATGCTTTTAACGTTTATTGTGGGCATTACTGCTTTAACTTTTCCTTCAATCGTTGAAATCGTTGGTATACCGGTCAGCTGGTTGCTGCATTATATGACGTTTACGGCGCAGTACTTGGCGGGTTTACCGTGGGCGAAAACAGTTTTTGTAACTCCGTGGTGGGGGGTGCTTGGATATGTTGGAATGATAATCGTAGGGTGTATTTATATGCAAAGAAAAACGGGCTTTAAACTTCGGGAGGTAAATATTGTGGAATGATAGTATGTATTGAATTATTTATCGGGGACGATCTTCGGCTGTGTCACGGGCTAGATCAGCCAGCAGGTCATCAATAACGTCAGTGCTGAAATCACCGTATTTTCGAGCGACAGCCGTATGTATCAAGAAATCGGCGATACGGGGGTTCTTTGGAAGGATTGACCCGTGCAGGTAGGTGCCCAAGACATTCTTGTAACGAGCACCTTCGTGGCCATCCTTCGAATTGTTGCCAGCACCTTTTACGACGGTTGCAAGCGGCTCGACATTTTTACCGAGAAACGTTTGCCCGCTGTGGTTTTCATACCCAATGATGTCGCCGAACGCGGCGCTGGAGGTGACGATGTTACCGATCAACCGTTCGTCTGTCCCGAAGGTCTCAATATCCAGAATGCCGATTCCTGCCAGGTTTTTGCCTGCGAATGTTTTAAAGAAGTTGCCA
>JAYVYE010000067.1:0-3033 GCA_043784545.1 Candidatus Microsaccharimonas sp. | reverse complement strand
TATTCTGATCACCTCCTTAGGGTGGTCGTTTTGGGTGGTTGGCGGAGCTCCCTATTTTGCTTACGCCACACGACATTGTGCGGGGTAACGTTGAATGGGGAGCCCCTGTCTTTGGGGCACTGGCCCCGCCGTACACCTGCCCAAGGGTGTTACCTTATGGGATAGTCAGTAAGTTACCCGAGTAACTACTTGGACTTAAGGCGGCGGGGACCAGCTATTCCGTAGCGGTTGCTCCGGAACTATTACTCTCTCTGTCAATGTGCATGAGAGAGCGTAAGACGAAAACACCAATGTTGCTGTTGACGTCTTACGCTCTCAATCAATACTAAAATATTATAGCACTTTTAACCACGTTAAGTCAATGGCTGGGAGTCATATTAAACAGTATCGTCCAATAAGTCTTGTTCGAACTGCAACAATCCTTTATAGTTCGGTTCGTAATCCGAGGTATCGGGTAGGTTAAGCGTAATAATATGTTGCCACACTTTGCCGACTAGTAACGCAAAACGGTCTAATTCTTCATTGTCAAATGCCATATCGAGCGTTGCGATTTCATTAGATCGATTTGGCTCTACAAAATCCAGGCGTCCTTCGATGACACTGTAGGTACCGTAGTCACGTGATCGCTCAACCAGCAGTTTATAAAATAGTAGTTGTTGGCGGTATTTATGTAACTTGATTTTATCGTAGTCAGTGGTAGCTTTCCAACTATTAACGGCTTTACCAGTTTTGTAATCAGTTACAACCATTGTTTTATCTTTTTTGTTAATGTCGACGACGTCAATCATGCCAGTCAGATGCGCATCATTTAAATACACTTCCTGAGCGCTAAAGTTAAGCTCTGATTTTTGAGTCTTGCTAAAACTTTTGTATTTGACGGCTAGGAATATATGGAGCTGTTCACTTCCCTTTTGATGATAAGTTGCATAATCAAGTGGGTTTAACCGTTCATTCAAAAGGTTGATTTCGAAGTTATGAAGCACGTCTTCCAGTGGCTTTTTTTCACCCGTTGCCGTTACGTGGACATGGGCTTGTTGTAGGGTGTTATGAATGGCTGAACCATATGAGGCTGCCGGAGATTTTGACGAGGGGAAGTGCAATAGGTTGTCCAACAAGAAACCTTGGGGACCACCACGCGTCACGTCAAGGAAATTATTAAGATGGGTGGCACTAAGCTTGTAGTGATCGAGTGATGGCTGTAACAGTGCGTTCAGCTGAGTGGTCGGAAGTGACAATGGTTCATACCAAGCTAATTCAGCTGCAACAAGTTGGTCAACATGATCCGTGGGCGCAATCAGTTTTATCTGGAGTGAGGCATCGTTCAAAAAACGAGCGATTAAGGTCTGTTTATCGCGATCATCAGACGTACTAAAACTGATCCGAAGTGTTTTTTTAGCGCGGGTCATAGCCACGTAAAATAAACGCAAACGTTCATCGGCTGACTCACCAACCGGAGCAAAGGGAAGATTTTCGGGATAATTAATATTACGACTAGGACTATGAGCTTTTTCTCCCCAGACAGTATCGACGCTATTAAAAATGTAGACAGTATCAAACTCAAGACCCTTAGATTTATGGGCAGTCATTAGGTTAATTGCTATAGCTTGGCTTTCGGTAGTTCGTGAAACCAACATAGTGGTTCCTAATCGTCGATGCAAGGCAATAAAGGTTACATACGATTCTAATATCAGGGCTTCACTAGCTTGGTACTCGCGTAGTTTGGCGCGAATCGTCCGTAAGGCCGCTAAACAATCAAGGTACTGCGACGGCTGCGCGGCTAATGCTTCCGGTCCGAAATAATAATGATAAAAAACACTATTTTTAGCAGCACTATCGGTTGTTTCGATTTTACCAATCATACGGTCGATCATTGGTTCAAGTGGCGTAAACTGAGCCAGGGCTGCCAGCTGAACAAGCCAGGCATGAATATCGAGGAATCGTGGCGTCGTTACCATAACTTCCAACCACAACTTACGTGCCGAATAGGCATCGGCACTTAGTTGCCATAGTTCAAGCGGTGTAATACCCCAAGCAGGGTGCGCTAAAAGTTCCGGAAGCAGCGCATTCGCCTCGGCCTGATGACCCTTACCTAGCGCTACAACAACTTTTGATAGTAATTCAAGCGCCACAACTGGGGGCTGGTCCAAAACATTCTCCTGGCGTTCGTAGCTCACTTTAATATCGGCCCGACTAAAATATGGCAATAAGTTTTTAATTTCATTGTGTCGACGCGTTAACACAACAATATCTTGTGGAGCAATGCCTTTTTTAAGGTCAGCCGCAATACTGTCTATCAACCAATGACGCTCATGGTCGATTGTTGCTGCTTTGTACAGTTCGACGGCTCCTGGGATAGCTTGATGGCCAGTTAATTGTTTATTCAGGTCTTCAATAGAGTCTTCGAGTCGATCATTACCTTGCAGAATAACCGCTCGGGCTTGTTCAATTATAGGCGTCACAGAACGATAATTATCAGTTAAAGCAATAATCTCAAGCCGAGGGTAGACTTCTTTGAATCGTACTATATTGCTGATATCAGCACCCTGAAAGCTATAGATCGCTTGATCGTCGTCCCCTACCACCATAATGTTAGGCCGGCCTTCGTTGACGGGGTTTGAAGTTAAGTTATGCAAAATGCGCGTTTGAGCCAAGTTGGTATCCTGAAACTCATCGACCATAATATACAGGTACTTTTCCTGCAGGTTAAAGCGCAAGTCATCATTCACTTCCAAGGCATGAACGACTTGTAGGATCATATCATCATAATCATAAAATCCGGCTTGTTCCATTTTGGTCAGGTATTCGAAATAGACGTAGCAAAGTGCCCGTAGTTTAACGATTTGGGCCCGCGATTTAAAGACGTAATCCCCTTTTGGATTTTTAACAAACCATTTTTTCTTCCAGGCCGTCACTGGTTTAGTGGGATGATCGTTTTCAACTTGTTCGATCGTTGAAATGAGGCCCTCGGTAATGACGCGGATCAGCGGTAATACTTCGAATAATGTTTCGACGCTACCAGCCTGCTGCAGTAAT
>JAYVYE010000066.1:0-2325 GCA_043784545.1 Candidatus Microsaccharimonas sp. | reverse complement strand
AAACGTTCAAGCAACTAATCGCTTGAGTTATTTAAAACGCGTCCATTCGGGCGCGTTTTAAATGTAACTTCAGTTAAGAATGTTCCTATATTTATTTTCTAAGATAGATACATGGACAGAGAAATTACTTACGATAAACCACGAGAAAAATTGCAAAAAAAAGGTATTGCGGCTCTGACCAATGCCGAACTGCTGCAGGTGCTGATTGGTAGCGGAAATGCCCAGATGAGTGTTGTCAAAATTGCTCGTAAAACTCTGAAAGTTTTGTCAAAATATGGTAGTGATATCAGCCTTGATCAATTATCTACTATTCCGGGGTTTGGGATTGCCCGGTCGTCGGTTATTTTAGCATCATTTGAACTAGCCAGTCGTTATCCAATGGTTCGACGGCAATTAACAATTAATACCGAAGATAAGCAGCGAGCCTTGTTTATGGAACTCAGTCAATCGCGACAAGTATCACTTGTGTACACGACGCTTGATGGTGGAAAAGGGCTCATCGCTAAGCGCATGGCTGTAATTGATAGCGCTTCACACCCATCGCTACTGCTTCGGGATATCTTTTCGCACGTAGTAACGGACAATGCAGCCGGAATACTGGTAGCAATTGGTAGCAGTGACCATACGCTTGAACCGTCATTGTTTGAATTAAGTCTTGCCAGGGATATCAATAGCATGGCCCAACTATTTATTGTGACGGTACACGCTATTGTACTTGTGAATAGTGGTGGCGATAAGTCTTTGCGGAGTGAAATATGGTAGGTCTGGCTGAATCACTAATCTACGTTTGGTTTGACCGGTCGTCGGTTGAATATCGAGATTTGTATATGCGGTTATACGTTTCCTATAACGCTTGGTACCGCAAGGTGACTGGCAAAACCAGTGACCGCGAATCAATCGCAGCCCTAAAGACAAGATTTATTATTTGGGACGAGTATAATCAGGGTCGTTCAATGCGGGGCCTTAGGCAGGTGATGGACAAAATAGTTATCCTGACACGAACGGCGCCAATCCCAAGCCAGACAAATGCCTGGAAAGGTTTTGTTCAAGATAGTACAGACTGGAAAGGCTTAATTGATTTTTGGTATCAAGTTCGTTGTCGCTTGTTTCACGGGATGCCTGACGAGCATCACCAAAGTGACGAAATCCAACTGGCATATGAGTCACTCTACATCTTTATGAAAGAGGTTACTGAAAGGATGAGAACTTCTTTTGTATCGCTTGATCAGAATCGACTCGAGGAACTTCAAATTTTAACTAGCTATAATGGACCAAAACGGGATATGTACGAGATCGAAAAAAAGCATTTACAAAATAAATTTATACAATCGACCGAACTTTGGAATGCTGACATGACCCGCTATGCAAATCGCTGAACAAAAGAGTAAAGACTCTTTACGAACTACCTAAAAGTCTGTATAATTGCCCTATACGTCATGAGGTGCTCTTGCTCTTATGCGAAAATAATTAAAGGAGAATTAATCTAATATGGCTGATTTCGATCGCACCAAGCCTCACGTTAACGTTGGAACCATGGGTCACGTTGACCACGGTAAAACAACACTTACAGCAGCTATTACGGCTGTTCTTGCAAAGCGTCTTCCAAGCGACGTCAACAAAAAAGTTGACTACGCACAGATCGACAACGCCCCAGAAGAACGTGCACGTGGTATTACCATTGCAACATCTCACCAAGAATACGAATCAAAAAATCGTCACTATGCGCACGTCGACATGCCAGGTCACGCCGACTACGTAAAGAACATGATTACAGGTGCTGCCCAAATTGATGGTGCAATCCTAGTTGTCGCTGCAAATGACGGTCCATTGCCACAAACTCGCGAACACGTCCTACTTGCTCACCAAGTCGGTGTGCCAAAGATTCTTGTTTTCCTAAACAAAATGGACCTTGCTGACCCTGAACTGGTTGAACTAGTTGAAATGGACATTCGTGAACTACTCGCAAAGAATGGTTATGACGAAGACGCTCCTATCATCAAGGGATCAGCGACCAAAGCTCTCGAAGGCGACGAAGCATCAGAAGACGCTATCATGGAACTCGTGCAAGCACTTGATGACTACTTCCCACAACCTGTACGTGACCTCGACAAGCCTTTCCTAATGCCGATCGAAGACGTTTTCTCTATTAAGGGGCGTGGAACAGTTGCAACAGGACGTATCGAAACTGGTGTTATCAATATTAACGACCCAGTCGAAATTGTCGGTGTTCACAAAACACAGACTTCAACAGTTACTGGAATCGAAGCATTCAAAAAGAACCTTGACCGTGGACAAGCTGGTGACAACGCCGGACTCCTACTTCGT
>JAYVYE010000065.1:0-1781 GCA_043784545.1 Candidatus Microsaccharimonas sp. | reverse complement strand
GCAAAATTAGCCCTTGCGGTTATCAAAAATGCTCAAGCGATTCCTAATAAGGTCGATCAATATACTTATGAACAATCAGCGATATCTCCCGTTCAGTCTCTTGGCAAGGTAATTAACGATCACCTAGTAAATACAGGTATCCGACCTATTCAAGCCGAACCCACTTCTCAACTACAACAACAAATTATTAACGCTGGATATGCTTTCCCTGGCGCAAAGCCAGATGGAGTTTGGAACGCCGATTGGAACAACGCCTCCTACAATTGGGGAACCGCGCAACACAAACAATTTGGAGTTGGCGGTTTTAGCGCACAAGGGGCTTTTCATACAGTTTTTGGTGAAATGTGGTTAAATCACGCTATCGCATTAGTGCGTGGAGTCGCTGAGGCTATCCCTGCTGGGATTCTTTCTGGTTTTGCATCTGCCTATAAAGGAGTAACTGATCTCGGTGCTCCTATTCAAAATTTGCTTGGTACTCCTAACAAACCAAGTGATTTTACTCCTGCTCTCTGGGCTGATTCAGCCGCAAGAGTTTTACAACATCAAAAAGCCCAAACGCTAGATCAGTACGCGGCTACGCCTTTTGGCAATCACGATTTGCTCAATCTTCTCAATGGGGCGCTTTCTATCTCTGCCGCTGGAACTCTCGGAAAACTTGGCGCGGCAACTGTCACAGGAGTAAAAGAGGGAGTTGGCGCGGGTCTTGCGGCTGGGGCTAAGAACGCCGCAACTGCTCTTATCAAACCTACCGAAGCCGTAGCCCCTAAAGGCGTTATGAATACCATTATGAATACGGTTTTTCCTCCAACCGCTACTGGCAATCGTCTTGCCTTTACTCGATGGTTACAAAATGTTCCTGCCGCTAAAGGGTTGGTTAATGGGATAGATCAATTTGCTACTGACGCTTCTGGCAATTTCCTTAAAGCTAAAACTGCGCTTGCTGGAAATACCGTTGCTAGTGGAATCATAAAAGGCTATAAAACGCTTCGTTCTGTCGCCGCAACTCCTTATCGCTTACCTATTGTCGGAATTGGGGGAAAGTTAATCCAAGATACTTCCGTTGCGGGAATGAAACTTGGTATTCAAGGGCATACCGAAAATTGGTTGGGCGACCCTAACGCGCCACAGGCATTTGCCCTCGATCATTTGACTCCGATTGCAGGATTAGCAGGACAAGGACTTAATATCGTACAACTTGTCGGACATGGCCCTGCCTATGATTCTGCTGGACTACCTTCGCAACAAATCGCTAATGTAGCGCAAGACATTCACGAAAAGTTTGCCGATGCCGCAAATAGCACTGGAATCCTGTCGGGGTATGAACGCGGAACTGCCGCAAGTGTTCTTAAAGAACAACAAGCCCTCGCTGATGCAGGACTTAACCCAGACCTTCGTATCCACCAGATTTCATCTAAGTTTATGGACAACGCGGCTCTCCATTCTGCTCAATCCGAGGTTGAACATAAAATTGATGCAGGAATCATTGATCCAGCCAACGCCGACCAACGCTTGCGTTTTTTACAAAATGCTCAAACCGTTATTCGCAACGACCCTGCTAAACTAAAAGAGGCTCTTGAAAATTATTACACAAAACCTATGGCATGGGAAACTGACCTTCAAAAAGAAATGTCATTTTCCAAAGAGAATCCTGCATCTGCTTTTAATCATGGAAATGTAAATTTTACAAAAGCGCAAGAACTTTTTAAGACTAACATTTTGCACCGTTTGGGAGATTTGCATACTCCTGATACTGGTATCCCAGAAGATACCTCTTGGATGTC
>JAYVYE010000064.1:0-11672 GCA_043784545.1 Candidatus Microsaccharimonas sp. | reverse complement strand
CTTTTTCGTTAGCCTTATTCTGCTGATTATCGCCTCGCCGCTTTTACTGATTATTTTTATTATTAAAAAAATCGTTGACCGTGGACCAGCCTTTTACGTTAGCGCTCGACTTAGTAGGTTCAGTGAACCAATCGGTCTAGTGAAGTTTCGCAGCATGGGTGCCCAGTACGGAAGCCGTGATGCTGCTGATGAATTCCGTGCAATGGGCCGCGAAGACCTCGCCCGCGAGTATGAAAAAGTTCGTAAAGTTGAAAATGACCCACGGATTACTCCTTTTGGCCACTGGCTCCGGGCGACATCTCTGGATGAACTCCCGCAAGTTATTAACGTATTAAAAGGTGACCTCAGCCTCGTCGGACCACGGCCAATTCTTCCCCAAGAAGTCAAACTTGCTCGTGGTCGCACCGCCTTACTGCACAGTGTTAAATCTGGTGTGACTGGGTTATGGCAAGTCTCTGGACGAAGTGAACTGAGCTTTGAAGAGCGGATTGAGCTCGAGCTTTTCTATGCTCAAAACTGGACCTTTTGGTTAGACCTAAAGATTTTGTTTAAAACTATCCTAGTTGTCCTGCGTGGCCGCGGGGCAAAATAATGGCCGCTCCGATAAAATCACCTGCCAATAATTTGAAAATTGCTCTTGTTCATGACTGGCTCACAACAGCCGGTGGCGCCGAAGTTGTCGTAGCCGAACTACATAACCTCTTTCCCGATGCTCCAATCTACACTTCGGTATATAATCCGGTCGCACTCCCCGGGCTTAAAGGCCTCGATATTCGTACGACCTATCTACAGTCAAAGCTCCCGATTAAACTGCGCTATAAACACATCCTTTGGCCAACCTTACGTGCCAAAGCCTTCAGAGCCTTAGACCTATCGGAATTCGATATTATTATTAGCAGCAGCAGCGCCGAAGCTAAAGCTGTCCGAAAAACCAGACCCGGCCAAATTCATATCGCCTATATCCATACCCCAATCCGTTATTACTGGAGCCACTACGAAGAATTCCGCCGAGAATTTAAATTTGGAGCGTTTACGCCGTTTATCCGCCCACTTATTCCTGTTCTAGTAAAAAAGATGCGAAAACTTGACCTCGAATCGATCAAAGACATCGACATTCTAATTGCCAATTCTGAAATTACCCGAGATCGCATTAAACAGTACTATAAACGCAGCAGTACCGTCGTCCACCCCCCTGTTGACGTCGAAAGGTTTACCCCACCGCCAAAAGGCCAAAGAAGTGGCTATATCCTATGGGGTAGACACGTCCCCTACAAACGTTTTGACCTAGCTGTACAAGCCGCCAACCAATTAGGTGCCCAGTTAACTATTGTCGGATCAGGTCCTGATACAGCCCGCCTCAAGAAGCTAGCCGGACCAACCGTAAAATTCGTAGGCAGGGTCAGTGACAAAGAATTAGTCCGCCTAGCCCAATCCGCCAAAGGCTTCCTGTTCCCTAACGAAGAAGACTTCGGCATCTCAGCTGTTGAAGCCTTAGCCGCCGGAACACCCGTTATCGCTTACGCGCGGGGTGGAGCGCTTGATATTGTTCAAGACGGCGAAACTGGCGTGCTATTTAACGATCAAGCAGTTGAGAGTTTAGTGGCGGCCATGAAACGATTTGAAAGTATGACGTTTTTACCAGCGACGTTACACCGTAAGGCCAAGCGGTTTGATAAGAGTTTATTTGCTACCAGGATGAGGAAGATTGTGCGGGATGCTATTTTATAGCGCTAGTAATTGCTTCTAGGCAATTAGCCGTGTCTTCCCACCTGTTCACCTCAATAGAATCAATTCCAAAAGCCTTCACGGGATAGTCATTGCCGCCTTCTTGTAATTTATCGCCGAAGAACAGAATATCTTGTTTCGTAAAATTATTTGCTTCCATAAGTTTTCGCATACCATGCGCTTTATCAATTCCCTTACGCGTCACATCAATCGATGTCGTGCCACCAATACGCATTTCTAGTTCAGGAATTTTATCGAGTGCGATATCTCGAATTGCCATCCGCTTTTTTTGGTCTGGATCCCAGGCGTATTTATCTTCCGGCGTCGCATATTGTCCTAATGCCGAGAAAGTAATCTGACTAATCCGATCTTCGATAATTTCACCAGCTGGATTATCCAACCAGTAACCAGCCTCCTTAGCTGATTCTTCCAGCACCGTTGATATCTTGGCTTTTTCTTCGTCCGTTAAATCTTTAGCATACTGCAATGTCCAATCGTGGTGCTGTATGTCGTAACGATAATAACGCGTCCCACAAGTCGGCATCAAATGTATTCGCTGTAATTTTCCCTCATCAATATCAAGACGACTAATAAATTGTTTGCCGAATAATTCGTAATTACCACCAGAAATAATACAGACATCAAAGTCATCAAGGATATTCGTAAAAGCCATCGCCATACGATCAGTAATTGGCGATTTCGTGATTGCGATCGTGTCATCCATATCGAAAGCTAAGACTTTTTTCATAGCGATTCTATTCTTCGTGGCCCAGTGCTTGGTTAATTCGTGTTGAAGAATCGGCCTTTTTATTGGTACCAAAGATCATCTGAATTCCTCGCTCTCGACATAGCTCCGCTTCGGGACCAGGAAGTGCGTTGGGATCGGGCCTATCCCCATCATTAAAAAATATCAATTCGTCATTGATGTATTTATCTGCGATCAGTTCAAGTGTTTTTGTACTTGGCCAACTTGGGTGTTCTGGATCAATTCCAATTATGACTTCATCGACACCCTTCAGTGAACCCATAAGACGAGCTCGATTATTTTCATCAAGGATAATCTTACCTTTTTTAGTCAACTGGTGAATATCGTTGTTCACAATAACAATTAAATAATCGCCGAGCTTCTGTGCTGCCTCAATCATATCGAGGTGTCCGCCGTGTAACGGGTTGAAAAATCCACTCACAATTACTCTCTTCATAGTCATTTATTATATACTAAGAATATATGAAAATAATCGTCACCGGCGGTGCGGGGTTTATCGGCTCGAACTTCGTACATTATGTCTCCCGAGAGCGTCCCAATTGGAATATTACCGTACTTGATGCACTGACCTATGCAGGTAACCGGGCCAACCTTGAAGGACTCGATCCTTCTCGTGTCACCTTCGTCGAAGGCAACATCACTGACGCCGCACTCGTCGATCAACTTGTATCCGAACATGACGCAGTTGTTCATTATGCGGCAGAGTCACATAACGATAATTCACTGCAGAACCCTCGCCCATTCCTTGATACCAATATTATTGGTACCTATACAATCCTTGAAGCTGTTCGAAAGTATGGCAAGCGTCTTCACCACATTTCAACTGATGAAGTTTACGGTGACCTCGAACTTGATGACCCGAATCGGTTTACCGAAAACACACCGTACAATCCTTCAAGTCCCTACTCATCTACCAAGGCTGGATCAGACCTACTAGTTCGTGCTTGGGTGCGAAGCTTTGGTGTGCAGGCAACCATTAGCAATTGTTCAAATAATTACGGACCATTCCAACACGTCGAAAAGTTTATCCCTCGTCAGATAACTGAGGTCCTCGAAGGTCGTCGTCCAAAGCTTTACGGGACAGGTGAAAATGTTCGCGACTGGATCCACACTGAAGATCACAGCTCGGCAGTTCTGACGATTCTTGAAAAAGGCACGATTGGCGAAACCTACCTGATTGGTGCTGATGGCGAAAAGGATAATAAATCTGTCGTTGAACTGATTCTGACTGAAATGGATAAAGGTGCGGACGAATACGACCACGTTAACGATCGACCAGGACATGATATGCGCTATGCAATTGATTCCTCAAAGCTACGGACTGACCTCGGTTGGATGCCAAAGTTTACAGATTTTGAAGCCGGCTTAAAAGATACTATTGAATGGTACGCGGCTAATGAAGATTGGTGGAAACCGCAAAAGCAAGCAACCGAAGATAAATATCAAAAAGCCGGTCAGTAATGTCCGAGTTCGAATCACATGAAATTGAATTCGGTAAAGAACTCCAACTTCACGAAACGAATATTCCAGGGTTAGCTTGGCTAGACCTGCCCGTACACGGCGATAATCGTGGCTGGTTTAAAGAGAACTGGCAACAGGAAAAAATGACTGCACTTGGCCTACCTGACTTTGGACCTTGTCAAAACAATATCTCGTTCAACGCAACTCGTGGAACTACTCGTGGAATTCACGCTGAACCGTGGGATAAATATGTTTCGGTTGCGACCGGAAGAGTTTATGGTGCCTGGACCGATCTCCGGGAAGGACCCGACTTTGGTAAATCTTTTGAATTAGAAATTGACCCAAGCATAGCTATTTTCGTGCCCCGCGGTGTCGGTAACGCTTTTCAAGCACTGGAAGATGGGACAGCTTATTCGTACCTGGTAAATGACCACTGGGTTCCTGGTGGAGAAAATTATGCCTTTCTTAATTTAGCCGATACAACTGCCGATATTCAGTGGCCAATCCCCCTCACCCAGGCAGAATTATCAGATAAAGATCGCGCGCACCCAATGCTTGCAGCTATTGAACCGATCAAACCGCGTAAAATGCTTGTCACTGGCGCCAACGGACAACTGGGTAAAGCCCTCCAGATTGAATTTCCAGACGCAGAATTTGTTGATCGAACAACTTTTGATATTTCAAACAAAAGTACCTGGGGCGATCGTAACTGGCTACAATACAGCACAATCATTAACGCAGCCGCTTATACAAAAGTGGACGTCGCTGAAACACCAGACGGGAAAATCGAAGCCTGGGAAGCAAACGCGGTTGGCCCCAAGAACTTAGCACAACTTGCGATTGAAAATCACCTCACCCTTGTCCATGTAACCACAGATTACGTTTACGACGGAACCAAAGAAGTGCATACAGAAGACGAACCTTTTTCTCCACTGGGTGTTTACGGTCAGTCAAAAGCAGCTGGTGACATCGCCGTATCGACCGTCGCGAAACACTACGATATACGTACATCATGGGTCATAGGTGATGGACCAAACTTTGTACGAACTATGGCAAAACTAGCGGCAGATGGAGTTAATCCTCCGGTTGTTGATGATCAAATTGGTCGGCTGAGTTTTACAGAAGATATTGCAAAAGGTATTAAACATCTTCTTGAAACCAAAGCTCCGTATGGAACCTACAATATCTCAAATGAAGGACAGCCTTCAAGCTGGCGCGATATTGCAAAGAAAGTTTTCGAACTGACAGGCAACAACCCTGAGCGAATCGGCGTACAAACCACTGATGAGTTTATCGCAAAGAAACGTGAAGGCGGTAAGCCAGTCTCTCCTCGCCCCTTACAAAGTACCCTCAGTCTTGATAAGATAAAGGCTGCGGGCTTTACGCCACGAGACCAGGAAACGGCGCTTAGTGAATATATAAAGCAGCAATCTTAGAGAAGGAGTTTTTATGAAGGGTATTATTTTAGCAGGTGGATCAGGAACAAGGCTTTGGCCAATCACAAAAGGTATCAGCAAACAGCTGGTTCCTATTTACGACAAGCCGATGATCTATTATCCCCTCACGACACTTATGTCAGCCGGAATAAAAGATATCCTTATCATTACGACACCCGACGACCAATCGCAATTTCAGCGACTGCTCGGTGATGGATCTGCCTGGGGAATTAATCTTTCCTATGCCTCACAGCCGACACCCGATGGCCTGGCGCAAGCGTTTATTATCGGTGAGGAATTTATTGGTGATGATAAGGTTGCCCTGATCTTAGGTGATAACATCTTCCACGGTAACAAACTGGGTGAATCACTAAAGGCTTGCGTTAACCCAGATGGCGGTATTGTCTTTGCCTACGAAGTATCAGACCCCGAACGTTATGGTGTTGTTGAATTCGACGACCAACACCACGCCGTATCAATTGAAGAGAAGCCAAAAGAACCAAAGTCAAATTATGCAGTCGTCGGTCTCTATTTCTACGATAACGACGTCGTCGAAATTGCTAAAGCCGTAGAACCAAGCGAACGTGGAGAGATCGAGATTACCTCTATCAATGAAGCATACCTCCTGCGCGGCAAACTAGCCGTGACGACACTCAACCAAGGTGACGTTTGGCTCGATACTGGAACCATAGATTCAATGACAGATGCCAGTGACTATGTGCGTGTCCTCCAGACCCGTACCGGCCAAATTATTGGTAGCCCAGAAGGCGTCGCGTATGAAGAAGGTTTTATCACCAAAGACGAAGTCAATGCCCTCGCTGAACCGCTTAAAAAATCCGGATACGGTAGATACTTAGTTCAATAACAAAATAAATTATGCAGAAATACCATAAAATATTTGGACAACTTTGGCGTTACTTTCTTGGTGCAGGAGTTGGTTATTTGTTTGATTTTGGAACTTTGATTCTATTAACTCAAGTCTTTGGCGTTAACTATTTGATATCAGCAATGCTTGGCTTTGCACTAGGACTAATTGTACTTTTTATGATTAGCAAACGTTTTGTATTCTCTGACTCAAAAGTTAAATCTAAATCACTAGAATTTGGACTATTTGCCCTTATCGGTCTAGGTGGCTTGAGTATCCTGACACTACTAATGTGGCTACTAGCAGGTGTTGGCCACATCAACTATATCGTTTCTAAAATTCTAGCCACGACTGTTGTCTATACCTGGAACTTCTTCGTTCGACGCAGTTTATATCATAACTAAAAATAGGTGCTTTGAACAAAAGTAATAGCTTTTTTTACCCGCTCTAAATTAGTACCCTCAACGCCTGGGCGCATTTCAATCGAAATAATACCGTCGTAGTTAATATCCTTAAGTGCCCGTGCGGCAACAACGTGAGGTATATCTGGCCGGTCTTCAACTTGCTCAAGCATTGGAGAACTAATGTGAAAATGTTTCAATATGTCACGCGAATCGTGAATCGATTTACTGATGTCATCACCCGCAAGCGTCATACACGCCAGGTCAAGATGCAGTCCAAGCCCAGAATTATCAACACGTTCGACTAAATCAATTCCTTCCTGTGCGGTCGTGATATAGTCACAATTATACTGCGAGGCATTTGGCTCAAGACATAAAATTGTACTATTTTGTGTTGCTATATCACCCAGTTCAGAAAAAAACTTAGTTGCGATTTCGTCAGCATCAGCTTTTAATATGTCGCCTTTTTGTCGATTTTTAGGTGAGCCAAAAACCATTCGAGCGGCATTCATCTTACCCGCAAGTATAATAAAATTCGCAAGATACTTTTTGGTTGCAGTTCTAGCTTCATCGCCTTCAAACAACGTATACTCTGGGTGTGAAAATAACATTGATTGAAACGCTGCAACCTGTATACCATAACGTTTCCACCAATTCATATAACTTTCAACGTCTGCGTCGCTCGCCTCAATTGGTTCAACCCAACGTTTAGTCGGTGCGATCTCAATTAAATTCACCCCAACCGATTGTAAATATTCGGCAACCGCTTGTTCCTCCTCATTGTTCCAACCGATGTTAGATATGGCTAATCTCATTATTGCAGCTCTGTTTGAACAAATTTTTTAATTTGCTCTAGTTCTTGCTGTTTAGTATAGAGGTACACGCCTTCACTCCCATACAGATCAGCATATTTACTATGCATATCCCAATATCCAGGCTTTATATCTTTGGGTTGGTTGGTAACCTCTATCCCAAAGCATTTTTTGGCAACTTCTTCTGTTGAAACAGGTGGTGTTGCTAGGTTTACAAGAGATAGATTATTATTTAGCGCAATCTCAATATCATGCCAAATATTTTCTAAGTTATAATATTGATACACCCCGTCCTTATGAATGCGATCAACGTTGTTACCGTGCAGCAAATCGTAAATAACATTCTTTTTTAGCCCAGAACCAAATAAGCCTGGCAAACGAATAATTGTAGTATCGAAATTGTCGTGGCAAAACTGCTCTAAATAATAACGATTCGTACCGTACGGAGTAAGTCCCTCTACGTCAATAGCTGTATCTTCGTCCGCACCATTAGGATTTTTATAGACCCCAACCGTTGATATAAGTATAAGTTTTTTTATTTTTGCTTTAGCTATGTGACCAATATACTCTTTTATTTCAGCTAAATCCTGTTCGCCTTCTTGATTAATACGCCACATATCGGCACGGTTGGCCGCGCTTACGACGAGATCATACTCCCTATCTTCGATATCCTGTATGTTCTTACTATTAAAAAGGTCATCGAATGATCTTTGGTTTTCAATATTTCCGCCCACAAACCCCGTATATCCAATCAGTGCAGTCTTCATAGCAAACCCTCTTCTTTATTTTAACCTTACACCTATTTTATCGGCTTGGATAGGTGTAAAATTATTATTTCATATCCCTAAATGCTTTAACTGCGCGATTAAGTGAGGGCATTTGTTCTTTAATGAAATTATCTGGTAGATTATCGACGTAGTAAAATTTACCGGTCTTTGGATTCGATTCAATAATCAAAAGATATTCTAGATATAAAACCCTTCCTCGTTTATTTATATCGAGCTGAGGACCTAGGAATATAGTCTTACCGATCTTTATATAATCCAGTTCGTCTTTATATAATCGCTTCAAGACATCGTCGAGACTTTTATCCGTAGGCCTTAAAACCGTTCCTGGAGTGTGTAACATAGCAGGCCACATAATATCATCCGGCGGTCGCTCGAATAACAGTACTTGCGGCGACCCTCCTGTCATTCTAAGCGGTATAAATTCTACTGCTGGATATACAGTTATTCTTGCAATGGCCTCGAAAATAGCCGGAGGTATATTACCCGGTTCATACGTTTGTATTAAGTCTATAAATAGATCATCGTTATTTTTAGGCTGCTCGGTCATTTAAGTTTATACTTGCCACCTACTGCTTTAAAAAGAACGCCTAAAACATGTAGATTTCCCTTCACTGGACTAATCTTTGTAGGTGTTTTGCCTTTTTTTGGATAAGTTCGCGTCACAGGTGTCTCAATAGTTGTATATTGTTTACGGCGAGAGGCCTCAATAGCCAAATGATAATGCAATTCGTAGCTTTGAAAAACATCCCTGAATATGGATATTCCTGAGTCTTTAAGAAGTTTTGAGCTATATGCACGAAAGCCGTTCGTGGTATCTGTATGTTTCTTTCCAGATGCGATACTGATAAGCGGTGCATGCAAAAGACGCAGACCTAACTCTCTCGAAAGTGGCGTGTTTATAGCATGACCACCAGCTATAAAGCGCGAACCTTGTATGTGATCGAAACCGTTAGCAAGATGTTTAACAAAATCAGGTATGGCTAAAATGTCATCTTTGCCGTTGCCGTCTACGACAACTATACCATCGTAACCTTCGTTAAGAGCCCAAGCAAAAGCCATGCGCATCTGCGCGCTTAGCTTGCCCTTGCCCTTTTTAGTTAACAAGGCGCGAACATTTTGTTGCCTCAAGAAAGCCGTGTCAAGTGAGCCATCTGTGCTGCCGCCGTCGGCAATAACAATATCAATGTCTTTAGAATATTTTTTCATTGCTTTTAGTTGCTTTTGAATACGCTCACCTTCGTTAATCACAAAGACACAAACACAATATTTATTCTTTTTTAATGCAAAAAGATCTACATTAAAATCAGGAAACTTCCACTCTGGATGATTACTACGTATTTGCACCTGTACGAGTTTTCTAACCATTATTTACTAATATTCCTTCGGTCGGTATCGGCAATTGCAACTGTACTGACTAGTTCATCAGATACGAAATAGTTAGGCTCGTGATGCGTTTCTATTAATATCCTTCCGATATATTCGGCAAGAATAATCATAATAATGAATAGTACAAAAAACATAAGTGATAGTTGCATTGAAGTTGATGTCCAGCCAGGGGCCAAGCTCTTATTAAAAACATTTAAAACAAGCACATAAAATGCGTAAATTACGTTAATAGCGCTCGCTATGAACCCAAGCCAGGTCACAGATCGCAGTGGATGAGTCGAATAACTCGTGACGATTTCTAGAGCTTCAACTATACCAGTTCGTAAACGTCTTTGACTCCCGGGTTTATTAAGCGGCATATACGACTGTGTGATATAACCGTACCCTATTCTTCTGGCTAAATGCCTAATGTGCCTGTGGTGACGCCCAGATGATGTCAATGAGTTAATTGCTCGGCGACTATACGATGCGTAGTACGTGGCACTAAGTGGAATATCAATACCAATATATTTGCGGTTATACCAATAAAACAATCGTCGACCGAGTTGACTGCCAAAGACACCCGAAATTGTAATTTCGCTGACGCCCTGAACGACATCATGTGTTTGGTTTTTAATTATAAAATCCGTCAGATATTTTGGTGAATCGATTGTTGGATCCAACGTACAAACGTAATCACCAATCGACACCTCAAGACCAGCAAACAGTGCCGTGTCATATCGAAATTGCTGTGATAACTTAATTATGCGAATACAAGGGATCTTATCTAATAATGCAGTAACCGCATTAAACTCATCTTTTGAGACTTCATTATCCACTATTATAATCTCGTAGTTAGTGTAATGGGATTCAAGGACTAAGTATAAATCTAGGATATATTGACTAACCTCCTTTGTTTCTGGCCTCATGACAACGACGGCCGAAACAAAGATATCTTGTTTGGTAATTTGTGACAATTTACTGCGCTTTTTCATATAATCCTCTTAGTTCATCAAACGCATCATATATATTATCGAGCTTTCCTCCCATTATACATATGTAATTATGGATACCGAAATCAGATCTAAAAAGTATTGGGCGACTGTCATCACCTTCACTTTTTTGCAAGACTGTTTTTACTTCAGTGATTGATTCGACGTATTGCATATCTTTGAGCGCAGGTATGTATCTGACCACGTCGGCATACATTTTTTTGTAATTCGAATGTAGTTTGATGTCCGCAAAATAACGATGGACGTCGTGCTTATTTATGTCTGTATTTATATCGTCTAGCCACGAGGCGTGTGGCGTGTAACGAACATGAGACAAAGTATGCAAACCTCGCGAAGGAAACGGCATAATAGAAAAAAACGGGCCATCCATTATAGTAATACTAAATTTATCCAAATGTTTCGGTAATCGTATAAGGGCCATCTCTGTTAGTTCGTGTTTTAATGCAACAAGCGAAATACCTGACTTTCGGTGCAGTGTATTAATCTGAGAGTATGAACAATTTATTACTTTATCCGCGATATAGGCGTCATCTGTTGTTGTGACTTCAACCTTGTCTCCAACAACTTGCTTTAAGCCTTGAACTTCTTCACTGTCTTGAATAGTAATTCCAGGTTTCTCACCGATTCGACGTAGCAGCAAATCTCTTAAAATATGTGAGTTAAATGCATACTCCTGCACCTTATACGTTTGTTCAACTAAATTATTATCAAATAAATCGACAATCTCCTCTGGTGATACATCAACCTTAGCACCGATTTTGTCCGCAAAATTCTTAAACTGATGTGCATTAACTTTTGATAGTATCCTTGAAATGCCGTAATACTTATCAAAATCATCTACAATTGCTTCTTTAAAATCATCTACAAATCGTGGGAAATTAACCGCAGAACGTGACCCAGTCAGCACGCTTCGTGGGTAGTGATAACCATTATGTACACGCGCCTGATTAACATATGATGCACGAGACATCATCGTAAGCTCTTTTTCAATGACTAAAATATTATCCATGCCAAGTTCGTCGCGAAGAAAAAGAGCAATA
>JAYVYE010000063.1:0-1990 GCA_043784545.1 Candidatus Microsaccharimonas sp. | reverse complement strand
TTGCAGCTACCAATGCGGTACAGTCGGCTTCTGGGGTATTGCCACAACCGACCAAAGATCAATATGTCTACCAGCCTATTAAATCTGACGGCACAATCTGCGCCGTTGGTGATATTGACTGTCGTAAATTCAACCTTTATTATCGACTTGAGTCTGACAATACTGTCTATAAAGTAACGAGTAAAAATCAATGATACAAATCCCCACCAAACAATCTGGTTTTACGGCTGTTGAATTACTTATCACATTATTCGTTGCAGCGGCTTTTTTGATTGCCGGCTTCCAGCTATTTAATGTTGTTATTCGTGACGGAGGACAGACTCGATCTGAATCAAGGGCTGCCAATGTCGCCTACGATTACATGCGTCAATACGGAAACACTTCAACGACCATTCCCTGCTCCGCTTCAACTCCTCTAAATAATGCCAATATTACCGTTGATGGACTGACAAATGTTACTATCAGCATCACTATCAGCTGTCTCCCTGACGCTATTACTAGCCTATCAAAAATCGAGGCTTCAATTTCCTACAATTCCCCTACTCAAACGGTGAAGTATGCCACCTATGCCAGCTCGACTGGTGCCGCAACCGGAACGACTGATATTACGACAGGGCTGGTCGCCTGGTGGAAATTAAACGGTGATGCTAATAACTCTATTGGAAGCCCGAATGGCGTTATATCAAATGCGACATCTACTGCTAACCAAGCCGGTAAAAGTGATAGTGCCTACGCTTTTGGTGGAAATGGCAGCGCAGCAATTATTAATACTGGATCCACCTTTGGCATCGGCTCAACAAATGCAACATTTTCGCTTTGGGTATATAACCCAACTGCTTCGAACTCTGGCATGTTTGCCCACGTCGGCTATGGCACTGGTTTTGGTATCGGTATCGGTAATACGCAAACTGATAATATCGGTACAAAACTAGTTATGATCTATGATGGTAACCGTTGGATTCCTACCGGCACTAACCTTGGAACTGGCTGGCACCACGTTGTTATGGTTGTTGATGGATCAGGTGTTCCAACGGCTTATTTGGATGGTGTTTCAACTGGAAGCTACCCTGGGACAGGAATAGTAGCACCATCTGGTTCAGTCACCAGCATTGCAGGACTCAGTTATTCTTCGACTCACTATTTCACTGGCTCAGTCGATGATGTACGCCTGTATAATCGTGCCCTCCCGCTCTCCGATATCCTAGCGCTTTATTCCGGAGGAGCAAAGTAATGGCTTTCTTCAAAAAATCAGGTAAAAAATTAGAAAAGGGCTTCACTCTTATTGAGATGCTGGTTGTTGCCCCGATCGTCATCCTTGCCATTGGGGCCTTCTTGACGGTTATTATTAGCATGACCGGTGAAGTAATTTCCTCGCGCGCCTCCAATGCTCTCACCTACAACGTCCAAGATGCTTTGAACCGTATCGAACAGGACGTCAAATTAAGTAGTTCGTTTATGTCGTCGACGAATAACTTCGCCATTTCGAACAACCAAGGCTATAACGATGACACGACTAACTTTACAAACGTGTCGGTGTCGAACGGTTCGGCGATTATCCTCAATATGGTCGCAACAACGACTAATCCAATTAACGCCAACAGTGCATACATTTTTTTAAAAGATAAACCAAATCCTTGTGCTTCATCTACTGGCAATACCCCTTTCACCTACACCGTTATATATTTTATAAAAAATAGTACCCTATGGCGACGCACCATCATGCCTTCGAACTATACCGATACCACCAATACGGTCTGTTCAACTCCTTGGCAACAGCCAAGCTGTTCACCTAGCTTCATGGATGCCCAATCGGGGTCAGTCTTCTGCAAGACCAACGATATTCGACTTGTTGATGGCATTAGCCCAGTAACGTTCTTTGTCCAGTACTACAGTGGCGAAGGTGCGAGCACCGTCAACACACCAGCCAGCAGCACTGCAGCGTCTGATGTCGCTCGAAATACCGCCTTACAATCCGCCACAACCGTGGCAG
>JAYVYE010000062.1:0-1643 GCA_043784545.1 Candidatus Microsaccharimonas sp. | reverse complement strand
CACCTCGTCATTGCCAAAGCGCTGCTTAACAAAGTTTTAACTGACGAAAAGCACAACGTTTTGAACTACAAAATTATTGGCGCCATGACCGGCCAGTCTTTGATTGGTAAAAGTTATGAGCCACTGTTTCAAGACCGCGGCGAAAATGCCCACAAAATCTGGGCAGCCGACTATGTCACGACCGATTCGGGTACCGGCATTGTTCACCTCGCACCAGCCTACGGCGAGGAAGACTTTATCTTGGCCAATAAACTTGGTATTCCCGTGGTACACGTTTTGGATGAATATGGTGTCTATACCGAAGGCAGCTGGATCGGTAAAGATGTCTGGGAAATTAACAAAACTATCGCCAAAGAACTAGCGGCGGGTGGCCCGGTCTGGAAAATTGACTATATTCGCCACGAATATCCGCACAACCCACGCACCGGTAATCGCCTGATGTACCGGGCCCACCCAAGTTGGTTTATGGACATCGACGGCCAACGCATTCAGATGCTCGAAGAAAACAGTAAACACGTTAACTGGTTTCCGGAGCATATCAAGCACGGCCGATTTGAAAAGACGATTGAAACCGCGCCCGATTGGAACTTGTCACGCGACCGCTTTTGGGCAACGGCTATGCCTGTCTGGAAGGGGACTGATGACCAAGGAAACGAACACGTCAAAGTCATCGGTAGCTACGCTGAGCTGAAGGAACTGTCTGGCGTCGAGCTAGAAGATTACCATCGTCCGTGGGTTGATGACATCAGCTTTGACATCGACGGCGTTCACTACACCCGAATCGATAAAGTCCTCGACGGTTGGTTTGAGTCTGGCAGTATGCCATTCGCCCAATTCCATTATCCGTTCGAGAACGTCGAAAAGTTTGAAGCAAATTTCCCTGGCGACTTCATCGTAGAGTACGTCGGACAAGTTCGGGCCTGGTTCTATTATGTCCACGCCATCGGCGTCGGACTATTTGGTCATAATGCTTACAAAAATGTTATTGTGACTGGTAACGTCGCCGGCAATGACGGTTTAAAGATGAGTAAAAGTCGTGGCAATTTCACCGATCCAAATGAACTTATGGATCAGTACAGCGCCGACAGCTTGCGCTTTACGTTGCTGGCAAGTCCGCTGCTGTCTGGTGAAGATTTCACCCTAAAAGACCGTGAAGTTGGTGATGTCGCCCGCAAACTTAGCATGGTCTGGAACATGTATGATTTCTTTACACTGTACGCCGAAGTTGATGGTTGGGAATATAGCGGTCCGTTAAAAGATCCATCGGAAACGCTGGAAAATCCACTCGACCAATGGGTCATTAGCCGGCTACACCAACTGATCGAAGAGATTGAAAAAAATATGGATGAGTATGACATTCCGGGCGCTATGAAACCGATCCTTCCGTTTATTGACGACGCCAGTAATTGGTTTGTCCGCCGTTCGCGCCGCCGTTTCTGGAAGTCCGAAGATGACACTGATAAAAACAATGCCTACACAACGCTTCACTATGTACTGGTTCGTTTAAGTCAGGCTTTGGCGCCATTTGTACCATTTTTGTCCGAAGAGCTGTATCGTAACCTGACTGGCGAAGAAAGCGTGCACCTAACAAATTGGCCCGAAGTTGGGCATGTCAACGAACTAGTTGTCCAAGATATGGAAAC
>JAYVYE010000061.1:0-1604 GCA_043784545.1 Candidatus Microsaccharimonas sp. | reverse complement strand
GGAAAAGTAGTGATTCCCACGCATCCAGTGTCGCCCTAGACGTGCTGACTATGGCAACGCACGTTTCAGGGGGTGGTTTCATAACAAGGCTTCAATATCTAAGTGTATGGAACACATGGGGAGTGTAGGTTTATAATGCATGTTTCCAAGTCTTTTAATTGTTCTAGGATTTTCTGTATGTAACTCACGTGTTTTGACGGTTGTGGCACGCGTAGTAAATATGGGGACAGGTGTTGGCAGTGTTCCCAGGGGCAGGGTCCGCCGCAGGCTCGCAAAATCACTCACTTTTTGGTACTCACCCCAAAAAAGTAGTGATTCCCACGCACCCAATGATGCCCTAGGCATGCTGACTATGGCAACGCACGTTTCAGGGGGTGGTTACATAACAAGGCTTCAATATCTAAGCATATGGAATATGTGTCGGATAAATAATTAAATCGCGCAGGAACTAGTGATCCGAACATTTAGACCATGCCAAGTGACGTTTTAGTGGTGGTTTGACTAATGAGATTTTAATATCTAAGCGTTTGGAACACACGGTGAGTGTGTGCAAAATGGTACATGCCCAGCACAGCAAATTAGCCTACTAATCGAAAGCAGTCACTCCCAATTCTCTCTTAACCAAGCCACACACCACCTAGTAGTCTTAACCAAAAACTTACTTTTACTCTTGGTTCTTTATTTTTCATTAACAATGTTGTGGATCTAATGTTAAGGGATGGTAGGGTGGATGTTCCCCCATGCTTTAAACCCTGTTAGAAGAAGGTATTATGCCGCAGGCTCCTAAAATTATTAGTTTTAGGTGCCGAGTTGGTGAAATCGTACCTAAACGTTGTGGTTTAGGCATATTTACTATGCTTACGTAGGCTTTAGGGGTGGTTTTCATAACAAGGTTTCAATATCCAAGCACGTGCGCATCAGGGTGAGTGGATGCAAAGGGCCGTGCAAAAGGAGTGGAACGGCAGTCACAGCAGTCACAGCCACTTTTTCACTTTGGTGGCGTACCACCCTTTTTCCCACTTTTCGCCCTGCTATGCTTTTCCCTCACTCCACAGCGTGTTCCCACTGTTGTAGCGTCCTAATAGGGACATGGGCGCATCGTTTAAGGTATGCTGCATTGCTAGTGGGTGCCGCAGGCGCTCCCGGCAGCTGTGTCCAGTGTCGAAAGTGGTGAGATTGGGGCTGGGAAACACGCTCTGGCTATGCCGAGCATGTAGACAGGGGTTCTAGGGGGTGGTTTCCTAACTAGGTTTCAAGGGCGAAGTGCGTGGACGCCGGGGTGAGCGGGTGCAAAGCGTGCCGCTTTTTCCACTTCTTCCTAGCTGTGTGACTACTCTTCCCCCTTTTATCATCTTGTTCTTTTCCCCATGGATTTTCCTTACACAATGAGGCTATTACACTGGTATAAGGACCTATTATGCATATGGGGACGTGCACTAGGCTATGCTAGAACACAGTGTGGCGCCGCAGGCACTCCAGACAGTGAATTTTAGGTATAAAGTATAGGAAAAGTAGTGATTCCCACGCATCCAGTGTCGCCCTAGACGTGCTGACTATGGCAACGCACGTTTCAGGGGGTGGTTTCATAACAAGGCTTCAATATC
>JAYVYE010000060.1:0-5611 GCA_043784545.1 Candidatus Microsaccharimonas sp. | reverse complement strand
TTTTTCCACCTTTCAAATGAACTAAATTACTGCTTGTGGTTAATAGTAGCCGACAAGCTAAATTTTGTCTAGCTATTTTATACATTTATACCATTGACCAGCCCGTAGATCGGTAACAGAATCGCACCGACCATTCCCCCAGCCACAACAGCTAGTACAACCATCAAGATTGGCTCAATCGCTGTTGAAATAGTTTTGATCTGTTCATCGAGCTCATCTTCATAGACCTGGGCAACTTTTCCCAGCATTTCATCAATCCGACCAGATTGTTCACCAATTTTGATCATCTGTGGAACGAGGGACATAATAATTGGTTCTGGCTCAAGTGCATCCGACAAGGCCTTACCACCTTTGACTTTTTCTGCGGCGCGATCGATACTTTTGGCAACAACAGTATTGTTGACGGCCGTAGAAGTAACTCTTAACATATCAAGCATGCTAACACCAGTAGCTAATAATGTCTGTCCTGTTCTCGTAAAACGAGCCATGTACAGTTTGCGGATCATCTTTCCAAAAATTGGAACACGCAGTTTAAATTCATCTTTAAAACGAATACCGGCTTCGGTTTTTAAGAACTGCAAGAGAAAGTAGGCCGCCACGCTGATGACGATAATAACGATCCACCAAAAGTGCAACAGAATGTCAGCTGCTGTCACCATGACTTGAGTCAAGAATGGGAGATTTTTATGAAGATCTTTGTAGAGCTTTTCGACTTGTGGCACCACTGTAAATAGCATGAATGCCAGCACAGCGCCAATCACGACTAGGACGATGACTGGATAGGTCAAGGCTCCTTTAATCTTACTCATTGTAGCGGCGTCTTTTTCCTGTTGGTTGGCGACGCGCTGCAGTGATTCATCCAGAGTTCCCGAAAGCTCACCGGCTGAAATAAGCGAGATAAAAACGCCGTCAAAAACCGTCGGGTGTTTGGCGAAAGAAATAGAAAGTGACTTTCCACCTTCGACATTAGCAATAATTTCCTGGACAACAGACTGTAGCTGCTTGTTCTGGGTTTGCTCCATCGTCGTATGCAAACTTTGGCTCAGTGGAAGTCCTGCGCCAATTAAGGTCGCTAACTGGCGGGTAAAAACAACTTTATCCTTGGTAGTAATACGACCGGTCAAACGGGCCAGGAAAGAACCATCGCCAATTTGCTCTTTGATCGAAAGTGGAACAAAGCCCTGTTTGACCAGTAGCTGGGCCGCTGAGCTTTCAGACTCCGCTTGCAGGCTTGCCTTAACGAGCTTGTTGGTAGCTCGGTCCCGGGCTTCATACGTAAACTTTTTCACTAGATGTTAGCCCCTCATTAATCTTTCGAATTCAGTTAGATCAACTGCAAATTCGCGGGCACTATCGTAGGTAATCGTTCCGGCCTGGACTAGGCCAGCTAACGTGCGATCCATCGTTTGCATCCCTTGATCAGCGCCAGTTTGGATGATGGCGTCCAGTTGGTGCGCCTTACCTTCACGGATAATATTACGGACGGCTGGGTTGGCTACCAAGATTTCAGCTGCAACAACTCGTCCCCCACCAATCGCTGGGATCAGGCGTTGTGAGACGATGGCCATCAAAATGTTAGAAAGTTGGGCCCGAATCTGCGGTTGTTGATGCGGCGGGAAAACATCGATCATACGGTCAATCGACTGAGCAGCGCTATTGGTGTGCAGCGTCGCAAAGACAAGGTGTCCAGTTTCGGCAATTGTAATTGCAGCTGAAATTGTTTCAAGGTCTCGCATCTCACCGATCAGAACGACATCTGGATCTTGGCGAAGACTCGAACGCAGTGCCGCCGAGAAAGAATAGGTGTCATAGTGCACTTCACGTTGTACGACAACTGATTTTTTCGATTTATGGGTAAATTCAATTGGATCTTCAATCGTTATGATGTGGTTGGCTTTTTCGGTATTGATCTTGTCAACTAAGGCGGCAAGCGTGGTTGACTTGCCTGATCCAGTTGGTCCGGTTACCAGCACAAGTCCGCGGGGGTAATCAGCGAAGCCAAGGACTACATTTGGCATACCAAGTTCGGTAATTGATTTAATTTCATTTGGAATGAGGCGCAGCGCCGCCGCCAGGTTACCACGTTCGTGAAAAGCGTTCACACGAAAGCGACCGAGTGTTCCAAAGGCAAAGCTAAAGTCAAATTCTTTGTCTTTTAATAAGATCTGACGTTGATCTTGGTCTAGAATTGCAAAAATAAGTGTTTCAACACCAGCTTCATCCAAAGGATTAAAGCCAGAAATTGGTACCAGCGAGCCGTCGATACGAAGCATTGGCGGAAGCCCAACTTGAAGGTGAAGGTCGGATGCCTTGCGGCGGACGACTTCTTCTAGTAATATTTCGATACGTAGTTGTTGATTATTCATATTTCCCACTCATTCTTATCTATTCTTTAAGCCGCATCTGACGTTACCCGATTCACTTCTTCAAGTGTTGTGATTCCCGACAGTGCTTTTAAGTAGCCGTCTTGGCGCATTGTGATCATACCCTGCGATACAGCCAGGCGCTGGATCTCTGAACTGGATGCTTTTGACACAATCAGTGCCTGAATATCCTGGTTCACGTCCATTACCTCGTAAATACCGGCACGACCACTATAGCCATGCGGCGTCTGAGGGGTATCAATACCTCTGACCAAAGTATAAGCGCTTTGGCCTGCCAGGGGAAGATCTTTATAGCCCAAATCCTGCGAAACCCTCGGAATGTCTTCTTTGGTCTTTGGTAGTAAATGTCCGATCGTAGCCATGATGTTCTGCGTTTCAATTGGACTCGATTGGTACACTTCCCGCTTTACGGACACTTTGCGGACTAAGCGCTGACCGATAATTGTATTCACTGTACTGGCGATCAAAAAAGGCTCAACGTCCATGTCCAGCAAACGCGGCAAGACACCAGCAGCACTATTGGTGTGCAGCGTACTAAATACCAAGTGTCCAGTCAAGGCAGCTTGCACAGCCAAGGCAGCAGTTTCACTATCACGAATTTCTCCTACCATTACGACATCGGGGTCTTGACGAAGAATTGAACGAAGACCATTCGCAAAGGTCAGTCCAACTTCGGCGTTGACCTGAATTTGGTTGACGCCGTCCATTTTGTACTCAACTGGATCTTCCAAGGTAACAATATTAACACTGTCATCTTTAATTTCTTTGATCAGCGCATACAGACTAGTCGACTTACCCGAACCAGTTGGCCCAGAAGTCAGTACCATACCATTAGGTCGCTTAATACCGTGGCGAATCACGCGTAGGCCGCGCCCAGCGTAGCCCATTTCTTGTAAATCAAATGAGTTGCCAGTTTTATCAAGCAAACGAATCACAATTTGCTCACCCCAGACAACCGGGCTGATAGCGATACGAAGATCAACCTCTTTGGTGGCAATTTTGACAGTAAACTGGCCGTCTTGTGGTACACGGTGTTCATCAATTTTGAGGTTTGCCAGGATCTTGACGCGACTTACTAGGGCTGGTTCGATACTTTTTGGCAACTGCATAATTTCACGTAACACGCCGTCAACACGGACTCGAATCTTTAGCGTATTTTCAAGTGGTTCAATGTGAACGTCGCTGGCTCTGGACTTAACAGCGTACTCTAAAATTTTGCTCAAAGCTTGGCTGATTGGTGAATCTTGAACAATTGTTTTGACGTCACTCGCCTCTTCGGCACGAGCTTCAGCTTGAGAAACTTCAGCCGCCTTATCGACACTCGAAAGATCAGTGCGGTACTGATCAAGTACGTGCCGAACACCGGCTTCTGAGGCCATAAAAACTTTCAGGGGGCGCTGAATACGGTTCGCTAGGTAGTCAACTGCCTGGACGTTATTAGCGTCAATCATAGCAACAGCCAGACGGTTTTGAACTTCTGCTAAAGGCACGGCCATAAACCGTTCCGAGATATCTTCCGGCAATAGTGTCAAAATATTCTGATCAATTAATGTGTTCGTTAAGTTGACATACGGTACACCCGAAACTTGAGCGATGGCATGGGTCAATAATTCGTCATCGATAATCGCTTGTTCAGACAACAAACTAAATAGTGGTTTTTTTGAAGCCGCAGAATCTTCACGAGCTTTTTGCAGAACACCCGAAGCAACCAAGCCCTCGTCGACGAGAAGCTTGATGAGCTTGTCTTGAATTTCATCAGTAAGAAGTGGCATAAGCGATCCTAACGCGCGCTGCTGGTTGCACCGCTACCGGTAGCTCCTGTCGTCGTTGTCGTCGGCGTGTCAGTGTTATTGATATTAACCTGGACCGAAGGGTTAATGGCATTTGTATTAAATATGGCTTTATTTGGGGGCTGAATCGTACTAGTAATTGGATCAACTGTCTTTACCTTGACGCCCTGTTGGGTGATGCCACCGAAGAAGCTGTTCGCAACGAAATAAGCGATCCCAGCGCTCACGGCGGCAATGAGTATAATCATTGCGAGGTCGGTACGTTTCATGGCCTTACCACCTTGTCATATAATGTAACGTTCCTTGTTGGCTCGTAGAAAGCGCGACCTTGGATGGTCATCACCTGGCTTGTACCTTGGTTCTCTATTTGGAGGTTAGTAATATCAATAGTTCGGATGGAACGTTCTAAGTTTGTCAGTGCACCCTTTAACGCATCTTGATTACCAGTCACCGAGAAACGGAAAGTGATTTGCGTATCGCTGACTGCCTTCGAAACACCTGATTGAACTGAACCTGACGTTAATGATTCAACACCGGCGACAGGGTCAACCTGTAGGCTTTGAATTGTCAATCCGGGGACTCCCGCTAATAATTTGTTTTGCAGCGAGGCACCAAGTGCCAGTGAGTTGGCATCTGATGGAAGCGCGTCAAGAATAACCTGGACTGTTTGGTCGGAGTCTTTGGCTTTTGACGTTGCTAGGTCAATATTGGTGTCTAGTACCCGAACTTGCGTCTGGAGGTCAGAAACAAGCTTATTGTTAGCGTTCAACGTACTGACTGTCCTGTTCTTCTCTGATAATACTTTCTCGTTAAAGAGTAGTTTTTGAGCAAGAAAGATTGAGGCTACCAGCGCGAAACTGACGAGTGCCGAAGCAGCGGCAATCCAAATAAACATCATGCGGTTCGCTTGGGTAATCTGTGTACGCTTGCGGAGCGCGGTATCATTTGGTTTCATTAGTTTGTCACCTTTGCGTCAGTTGCGCGGTCTACGAAAATACTTTTTGGAATTCCTAGGTACGAGTCAGTTACGTTACCGCCGTTAATCAGGACGATTGTCGGATTGGTTACCTTTGGCGAAAATAATTCATCGGCGTAGCTAAAGCTGACGGTAAATCGCAGGACTTTTGTACCCGATGAGTTTTCACCGTAACTGATGTTTGTTAGGCTAATATTAGTAGCTAATTGGACGTCCTGTTGCTTGCTATCATTGTCCTTGTAGCGAACATTCGCCGCGGCGATCGTTTTCTTGAAGGCTTCTAGTGATGGATACGTCGGCGTTTGACCTTCCAGGGTAATAGTATTAGTAGCAGCGTTTATGCCTAGCGTTGAAACCTGCACTTGGTTAGGTGCTGGCGGAATAATTGCCAATAACATCGTGAACACCCGTGAGTCAATTTTCTTTTGGTCATTCAAAGAGTTAATTTTCGTTAACTGGTT
>JAYVYE010000059.1:0-1694 GCA_043784545.1 Candidatus Microsaccharimonas sp. | reverse complement strand
GTGATAGTAGAACTGAAGTAGTACTCGGGCATATTCAAGATGCTACATCTGAAGCATGTATAAAAGCGAAACAAGCCATATTAAAGTTTGATCCTAACGCACTTGATATTATTGAAATGTTGGGACTTCATGAGATTCCACTATAAGTGTCCAGCACATGAAGAAATAGGAACATATATTGATGTTTCTATTTTCTTCTCAGAACCTATACCTATTTGGGAACCTAAGTGCAATGTTTGTAAACAACAAATGATTCCAGGATTCCCTGCAGGACATAATAATAAGGAATGTGAAAAAGAAATGTCAGAACTTAACATTTCTGGCAATACCCGGGCCCCTCTTGTAATATATCCACAGGAGTACAACTCGTATTGGGACGATCCAGGCATACAGCCTCGTGTACAAGGATTCATTTAATTTTGAACCTAATTGAACCTCAAAATCCTATTGAAATGGACAAGATGTCTGCGATATTATTAAGTCATAAGAGAAAGGAATAAAATGGCTGAATGTACTTGTCCAAGATTAACATTAACGGGTAATCATAATAGAGATTGTCCTGCTTGGAACGCTATTGAGTCGGCAACATTAGTCCTTAAAGAACGTCTCAGAAGGGATATGGAAATATTTAATTCAGATCCTGTAAAAGAGTTCGAAGGTATAATAGAACGCATTAAGGTTGAAGCAAAACCTTGGTGTTCAATTTGTAATATCCATCATGACATGGAAACGCCATGTATACAAAATGGAAAGGAAATAGAGCCTAATGACCACAAGTACTACGGAAAACGCCCCAAAAAGAAGCGGTAAGATTCAATGTCGGATTCATCAAGTTGATGTCGTAATTGGAGAGAATGGCCTAATGTTTTGTCCTATTGAAGAATGTATAAACAGTGAGGCGAACTATTCATGATAACACAAGGTAATCAACCAACAAATAAAGAAGGCGAAGTTATCTCCGTCGATGAAATGATGACAGAACTACAAGCGGCTGCTAAGCCTATTAGGAAAGCGTTTATGCAGAAAGAGTTAGGTAAGAAACAAATCAAACGCGACCAAGCAAAAAGAGCGAAGCAGGCACGGAAGTCTCATCGCGGCAATAGTAGAGGGAGGTAACATGATTACTTTAGAAGTTGCACATCGTAATATAGGTGCTAAAGTACGTTACATAGCACCACAAAGTCCAGAAACTAAAGCGCGCGAAGGCGTAATAACTAGTGCTAATGATTCATTTATTTTCGTACGTTATGTTTGGCAACATGCTACAGCAAGCGGAATAGGATGTTATCCTCGTGATTTAGTATTCATTAATTATGAACATGAAATAGAATCAGAAATGGTAGGGAGGTGATAAAATGACAACAAAGAAGCAACCCGAATTTAGTAAAGGGTTTCAACGATTCGGTGCTGGATGTGCCTTTATAGCATTCGCTCCTATGTTGATAACATCTATAGGTATTATTATTCTCATAGTTATTGGCATAGTAGATACCCTCTTACATCTATGAGGAACTAGTGAGGACATTTCGGGCAGTACTCATAGGAATGTTTTTAGTATTGATAGGTCTGTTCTGCATAGCATCTATAGGGCTGTTTATTCCAGGTGTCATATGTATAATACTTAGTGGAGTACCTTTTGCCAACATTCAGAGAGATCATGTTTATAAGAACCTGGCTAAAGAAGGTATTAAGGT
>JAYVYE010000058.1:0-6151 GCA_043784545.1 Candidatus Microsaccharimonas sp. | reverse complement strand
AATGACTCGATCAATCCGGTGATCAACCGCTAATAGCACCACGGCAGCAATGAGAATTAACACGAACGCCACGAATGTCAGCATAAACCGTACGATTTGCGACATCGTCGTTCGACTAGCTTTTACGCCATATCGGCCCAATACCCACCCGAGGTACGAGAAGCCAGCCGCTCCCCCACTGGGTAAAATATGATTGACGAAATTCAGCTCAAGGGCAATCCGTGTCATCCGCCAATGTGATACTTCCTTCAAATCACCCTTGGAACGCAAATAAGAAAAGATCATGCCACCAGTTGCATAGTAACTAAAGAACTGTACCGGGATCAAAAGTGACAAAATAAGTAAGTTGACCGAATCTAGTAGCCGGACAGCTTTTATAATCTCTGGCCACGCAAAAATGACCACAAACACTAACAGCGCTGATGTGATAAGTGTTAACCAACCCCTAAATGACATTTTTCGCATATACTCCGTATTATAGCATCAGGTATACTAAAGGTATGCACATATCCATCCTTGGTCGCCAACCTTCCATTTCAATCGCTGAACTTGAACAAGTGTACGGAGACGTCAGTTGGTTCTCCGACATCAGCGCCCTCGTTCAAACAGACACTATCGACATCCAACGACTTGGCGGTAGTCAAAAAACTGGCAAAGTCGTTTTGCAAGTTCCCGGCCGTGATTGGCGAGCAGCCTCCTTAAAGATCGTCCAACACTATTCAACTGCCTGGGCAAAATCTGACGGTAAAATCACGCTTGGCATCAGTGCCTACGGCTTCAAAGAAGGCCCCCGTGATATCCAAAAAACCGGTTTAGTACTAAAAGCCAAGCTTAAACAAACCGGCACTAGTCTGCGCTTAATCCCAAATCAAGAATCAATCTTGTCGACTGCCACCTCTCATCACAACAAACTAGGACTCTCCGAAAACAAGGTTGAGCTTATTGTCGTCCTAGGGCAATCGGGCATTGTTATAGCCGAAAGTAGTGGTGCCCAAAATATTACCGCCCTCGCGGCCCGTGACCAAGGCCGTCCAAAACGCGACGCTTTCGTCGGTATGCTGCCGCCAAAACTGGCCCAGATTATGATTAACCTAGCTGGGCCACTGACGGCTAGTGCTGATTCAACCCTGACCCAACCCCGTATTCTAGACCCGTTCTGTGGCACCGGCGTAATCTTACAAGAAGCCGGCCTGATGCGCTACGCGGTGTATGGCACTGATTTAGCTGAAAAAATGGTCCGTTTTACCCGCGATAATCTCAACTGGTTGCAAGCTAAAGAGCGGCTGACTATCAACTGGTTCTTGCACGAAGGCGACGCTATGACGACGACCTGGGAACAACCAATTGATGCCGTCGTAGCCGAAGGTTATCTAGGTCAACCGTTCAGTGCCCCGCCATCGAACTCAAAATTAACCGAAGTCCGCGGTAATACCAACCATATCTTGTCCGAGTTCCTCCGTAATCTAGCCGGTCAAATTAAGCCCGGTACTCCCGTCGTATTAGCCGTGCCTGCCTGGAAAGACACCGAGGGTCATTTCACACACCTTCCACTCCTGACAAAAGTTGAAGAGCTTGGCTTTAGCTACGTCCAACTTCGAACAGTTCGACCCGACCAAATGCTGTATTTCCGCCCTGATCAAATCGTTGCTCGTGAAATCTTGGTCCTCGTTAAAAACTAGTCCGCAATTTTTCAGTTAAGTATTACTGCATCTTGTTCTTGCCAAGAGGTATATACTATATTCTACTATGTTACGCCCTTCACCCGAATTCCAAAAACGCCTCGACTTGCAGGCACGAACGAGTATTGAAGGCCGGGCGCTGACAATCGAACAGCGTCGTCTTAAAGGTCGCAACCGACTGAACGGGCTCATCGCAGCCACCGCCCTGCTTGGTGTCGGCGTTGGACAGTACGCCAGTGATGTGCGTGCCAATCAAGAAATACAAGCCGAGGCTTCGATTAACATCCAAATTGCAAGTCCAGCTCTTGACCCAGCTAATAACCATAAAGCATTGATTTTTTTTAATGGGCTCGGAACGGACAATGCTGAAGCTATCACCAAATTTACTGGTCATTCCCTCCAGCCCATACTTGACGGCCAACGATGGTCGATCGGTTATAATAATGCCCCGCTTGAAAAAACTGTTTTCGCGAAAAAGCTCATCGAAGCCGCCCATGAACAAAACGCTGATACCTTTATATTTGTTGGCCGCAGCGCCGGTGGCAATATCATCATGCAAGCGCAAGAAGAAGTTCGTAAGTATTCTTCGATCACAATTGAAGCAATCGTCCTTGATTCGACTCCTGTTGACATCGAAGCACTCCGCCCCGCCCGACAAGAAGAAATTGCAATCGCTCATACCATTGCCCGAATTCCTGGCGCAGAGTATTCCAGCGCAGTCCGCTCTATTGGCGAAATGGCATCTCGGATTGACTCGTATAACTTTGGGACTCCGTGGCAGCGGATCGAAAACTTTGCCACGACCTACACCCACGTCAACGAAAGTATCGATAATAACAAACTCCCCGGAATGTGGTTGATGTTTGGCCAATTATTGGCAATCCAAGACACTGATTTTGAAAGCCGAATGGAAAATATAGCCAAGCTCCCGAAAAGTGTTGTTCGACCTACAATGTTATACCTTCACACCGCCGAGCCAGGTGTCGACCCTGTCGTTGATACCGAAAAATCTTCGAAAGCCATTGCAGCTTTTGCTCACAAATATGGCATCCCCTTCCTTGATTACGGCATTAACGGTGCAGTCCACACCCATCCCGAAATCGCTGTTGATGCTTACGCACAGACATTGACTAAAGCAAAGGTTACCATACTCTCAACAATTGCCGCCGAAGCCGCCCGTGCGAGCTCACACCGCATTACCAGTCGGTTTTACCCAGCCCCACCAAAAAACTAAAGCCTCACCCGGGCATCAATTGCCACCGCGGCCATAGCTGCCAAAATAATAAGAACTACGATAACCCCTACGATAATCAAGCTGTATCTGGTATGCCACTGCGCCCTGATTGATGGTGCGACTCGTTTACGCGTTGGTTGGTTTTGCATGATCCCTCCTTTTTATGTATATTCAAAGCAAAAGGGTACACAAAACCCGCCGCTAAGTAGACCTTTTGAAGGGTCCCATACAAGTTTCCCTGCATGACGCGTAAACGAACCTGAACGACGGGATCAGTATTGTTTACGCGATTTAGGACCATACCACCCCTGGAATAGCAGTGGGTTAGGTTGTTTGCCGAATTGTAATTGGCACCGAAATGCTACCTGTAATTGTAGCATAGCAATTATGAAGTTCTCATTAACCGACTAACGATACTTGCTGAGTATCATATTTGGATTATTCATTACCAAGCCCACTGCGCTACCTTCCGGCAGGCAGTGGATCTTGCCACCCGCACCTTTTAGCAATGGGTCTCTCAGTAGCAGCATCACTCCAAACGGATTTTGGCTGGCTCGGCAGGTGTCGGACCTTGGGTCTGATGCGACTTGTCGCATGATAGGAATAGATTCATTTGTCATAAACCCTGTTATAGCAATTGCATCGACAGTTCCTTTTAATGTTTCTGTTGCATTAAGTAAATCAACAGAAAGCCTTGTGGCATTGTTATCAAGCACATAGTACATCGCTTCGCCGGTTACGCTGATATCGTCGCCAACATCAAGATCTTTCATCCAGAAAAACCGGAATCGAACTGTCCCCTGGTCGTTCAAGCAACTTAATTAAGGCGTCGGCCATCTTTTGTAAGTTTTCAACCTGAGACACTGATTTATTCACTGTACGTTGCAATATGTAGCCTCATATTTTCGTTAAAGACTTTGTAGGCAGTCGCAGGCCACTCCGCGCCAACTACGTAATCACCAACTCTATATCCCAGCACCTGGCCTTTTTAAAATGCATCGGTATACCGGTCGGGAAACGCCATCGATTTATTCGGATTTGTTGCAAAACCCGCCATACGCTTTAACTGCAGCATGTTCACGCTATGCCTGTCGTCAGATTCGTAGTTGGCACTCATTGCGAGTAAATAGTCGCTGGTCGTACCTACCCCGTCACGTTCAGCGCTTAGGCGTCGGATTAAGCGCGGAGGTCGCGTCACCCGTTCTGCGGAAAAGTCAGGCTGCTCAGTCAAGCTCATGCCCATATTTTGGCCTATTGCGCTGTAATCGACAAGCATCAATTTGCACCAAAGCGATATTCTGCCCAGCCCATTGACTATCTTCACCCTTTACAGTACAATTGAACAGATTGAATGTGCCGTCTTTAAGAAGTCCGGCCAAAATTATTATTTAAGGAGTACCGAAGTATGTCACACGTAAAAGCTGGTGGTTCAAGTAAAAATAACCGCAATAATGCCGGACAACGTCTTGGCGTAAAACGCTTTGGTGGCCAAACGGTTAACACTGGTGAAGTGCTTGTTCGCCAAACAGGAAGCACCAAAGTTGCTGGTCCTGGAACATTTATCAGCCGTAACTTCACTATTCACGCTGCCAAAGAAGGCGTCGTCTCTTTCTCGAAGATCAAAAAGACTCGTTTCACAGGTAAGACTGCTCAACGAACTCAAGTCAGCGTTATTTAATAATAGCCCTCTTATAAAAATAACCTCTCGTTAGAGAGGTTATTTTTAACTCAAAGGCAGGTATTACTTTGCTGTCGACCGCTGAGCCTCAAGTGCAATAACTTTATCGACTGCCTTTTTATAATCCTGAAGGAAGTTACCTATATTTAGACCGGCTGACATTTTCTTTAGGGCTGAATCTCTTTCAGCGTAGTTAATGGCATTAGAAAGCTGCCACAATGCTGCTCGGTCCTTACTTGATAAATTTTGTCCTAGCATCGTAAGATTTGCATTTGCGACTGCAAGCTGATCCTCGAGCCCGGTCAATGTGTCTACTTTGACTTTGACTGTCTCTGGTGCTTTATCACTTTCTAAGGGAAGTAGTTCTGCAATAAGAGGTGTTTGCGCATTCGGTTCTTGAACATCAAGTGAAACAAGTGTTTCTCGTCCTACCATCTTAGCGTTGCGTGTTGCTTTCTCAGCTTCCATACGAGCCTGAACCTCAGGTGAAAACGCGCGAATGTTAGCCCATTTGCTATCACCCGTTTCTTTTGAGGTCACTTCAATCATTACATTTCCTGTCGTATCATCAATCTTATGATCTCCGACTAAAGCGTCAACTATCTTTCCGTCAAATAAACCATTAACTGTATCACCACGAAGTGGTAAAGCCGCTAGTTCACGCGCAAGTTCTGCCTGCGAAGCCTCCGTTAACGTCGTAGACTCTACAGACCTAGTTCCAGTCATATTCTTATAGCCGGTATCGAGGCTATGGCCTACATATTCACCCGGCTTTGTGCCATCGAAGTCTGTCAAATTAGTTGATATGCCTTCAGTTACAAGTGGCTCAATGTGATTCTCTCCGGTCTTTACGAGCACTGTTCTGCCTCTGAATTCTGTTGGGTCTTTTTCTGACATGTATTTATTTTTAAATAACCTTTATAAAAACTATAGCATAAGCTTTACAAAAAAGCAACCCCTTGTTGTAGAGGTTACTTTTATATTCTCATTAGTCTATTCTTGTGGTTTTTCGTCGAGCATTCCCAGGTGGAACTTCACTCGTTCAATCACATCACCAATAACAACCTGTGATTTGACCAAGTATTCGTTGACACCCAAGGCTTCGGCTCGTTCTTTGTCTTTCGGTTGACTCAGTGCAGTTAACATAATGACTCGAACATCGGCAGTTTCAGGGGTATTACGAAGGATATCCAGAACATCAAAACCACTGATCTTTGGCATCATTGCATCAAGCAGGATGAGGTCTGGTTTGAAGGCGATGGCAGCGGATAATGCTTCCTCGCCGTTGAAGACACCTTTAGTGTCAAAGCCTTCGAGATCTAGCCGGGATTTGTAGACGGAGGCCAGTGCTTCGTCGTCTTCAACGAGCAGAATTTTTTTCTTTAGGTCCATAGTGCCTTAATTGTACTACAGTGGCGAGGAAAAGCACAAGCGTAGAGAATGATGCCTTTGCTGCCCTCCTAGGAGTCTACTGTAGCAGTGCCTTTGCTGCGTCAAGTTGTGGGTCACGTCCGGCGTTGATGTCATCAACCGTCAGTGTTGCTTGCTTGTCGACAGCGA
>JAYVYE010000057.1:0-15099 GCA_043784545.1 Candidatus Microsaccharimonas sp. | reverse complement strand
TACCCAGCATTGTGAGTGCAAGCACTACCAATACTGCAGTTGTCGACGTGACAACGTTACGCGGAATTCTCATTAGAATTCCTCTCTACACCTCTAGGGTGTTGTCGGGGACTGAATGGAAATTGTTGCGTAAGTCACAAATTGTTAAGGTAGCGCGTGAACGCCACCTCTATAAAAAAAATGACCCACACACGTTGGGATAGATTATAGCACAAAAGTAATAATATGTAAATACCGCTAGGTACTATATGGTTCGAAGATCAACGCTTGACGAGGTACCTATAGCTGGGAGTATACTAAGAATAGTCATGCGAGTACTTCCCTTCTAATAGAATGCGGATTTCCACTTGCAGGCTTTATACAGAAGCCACCAAACGATGCGATGCACACCGTAGTTGAGCATATTAACTACAAGGCGCCCCTCGTGATCGATACAATTCTACGTGATGTTTAGTAAAAAGGCAGATGAGTCAAAGCGGTCTCTCTCCCCTCTCTAAATCTCTCCTCCCCTAAAAGCCGCTGCTGACCAAAATTCTTGTTGTCAGCGTTTTTGCGTTACTTACATCAAAAAAACTTTAGCTTGGAGAATTGCATTATGAATCGTATCACTATCAACGAAGAAATCGCTGTCACCCGAATGGGCTTTAAAAAGGACCTATCTGCCTACCCACGACGTATGGAATTCCGTGGCACTGTCTACGACTTCCTCGACGCCGGCCTACGTTGCCTGATCCGCTCTGGTGAACAGATGGCCGAGATCATTACCTTGACAGACGGACAATCCCAGTTTCGCCTTCGCAGCGACAATCATGGTGGAAACTGGACACTATTGAATATCTTGTCATAAGCACGAATCAGCTTATGCAAATATCCGGTACTGCGAGGCCGGGTATTTTTTATATAAAAAATACTCCATCGTTCCAAAAGAATAAAAGGGAGTATTTTTGATTTTGGAAGCTCGGGGTCGGTTAATTGATCCGGACGAGCTTGAGTTTGGCACTGTGCATGCCGGAACTCCACTCGACGATGTCTTTGACGGTTTTACCGATCAAATTGCGTCCCAGTGGGCTTAGGACCGAGATGCGCCCATCGCTTGGATTGGCTTCAATAGTATCAACCAGCGTGTAGCGGAAGAGTCTTCCCTGCTGATCAATGAGGTCAACGACCGAACCGATAGCCACCTTCATGCGAGCTCGCTTTGATGGTAGCAGCTTCGCTTCAAGGACAGTACGATGTTTGTCAGCGAGCTCTGATTCGATCGATTCCAGTTGTGCTAACCGTTCGATACGTTCTAATCGGTCATCGTGACCGGTTGTCTTGTCGATGTCATGCAAGCCACGAATGGCTGTTGTACGGTCGTGCTCTAGTTGCGAAACTGCTTTTCTTAATTCTTTCATACCCTTTTTACTGAGTAGAATCTTTTTTTCTGGCGCGGTGATGGTGGTGTTCATGGCGTTCACTCCCTCCTTGGTTCACTGATATATTCATTTTTGTTGTAGCGATGTGTCTGCTACTAATTCAAGTATCGCGCGATTTCCTTAACAAATTCTTAAAACGACGCGTCATTTTGTTGTAATTTTACCGACAGATTTCGCTGGCTAGGAATATAAAACGTAAAAACTGTTTCTTTATCTGTTGAAGAAGCTTGAATGTAGCCGTGATGGATTTCGGTAATTTTCTTAGCAATCGCCAAGCCCAGGCCATAGCCATTTTTACCGCTTTCAGTTCGAGAATTATCACCGCGATAAAAACGATCAAAAATATGCGGCAATTTGGCTTCACTAATCGGCGTACCGGTATTACTAATTTCAAAGCCAGTCATGGTGCGACGTTCAAAGATGCGAATAGCGATACGTGACCGGGCTGGGCTATATTTGAGGGCATTATCGATCAAGATATTCATTAGCTCGATCATGGCTGGTTCATTGGCCTGTACCATCGCCTTTTTACGGGTGGTAATGTCAAAGCGCTTGTTGGAACGACTAAATGGTTTCATCGCCTGCGGAAGTACCTCGACGATGTTGAGAGCTGTTTTTTCGAGTTTATCATAATCCAGTCGGGCCATTTTTAAGAGCATTTCGGACATTTGGATCAGTTTATCGACTTCCTCAAGGTTACTGCTCAGCAGCTCTTTCGCTTCATCGAGCGTCAGTTTTTCATCACGCAGATAGACTTCTAGTTCGGCTTTCATTGCCGCTAAAGGCGTGCGTAGTTCGTGGCTAGCATCACTCGTGAAACGACTCTGGGCTTCGTGGGCTTTTTCGATCGGAATCAATGTTCGACGGGCTAGGAAATAACTTCCAAAACCACCAGCCACAACGATAACCACATTGACATAGACGAGTGCCAAAATCATTTGCTCGGCTGCCTGATGCGATTGATCAAGTCGAAGCCGGTTCAGTGGGCTGTCATCAGCACTATTCGTAGTCCCCAGAATAAGACTACTGTTAATCAGTCCTTTTTGCAGGTTTTCAAGCCGAATATTCACCTCGTGAAAATTAATCTGATAGATCGCAGTACTAAATATCAGACTTATTGCCATTATAATAACTAAGTACCAAGCGGTCAGTTTAACGGTGGCTGATCGAAACACGTTTTATGCCTCTAGCTTGTATCCAAATCCTCGAACCGTATGGATTAACGGTTTTTTGAATGGACTATCAATTTTGTTGCGCAGGTATTTAATATAGACTTCGACCGTATTCGGAAGGATATCAGCGTCGTAATCCCAAACGTGACTAATAATTACCTCTTTGCTGAGTGGTCGACCAGGATTGCGTAGCATGTATTCCAGCAGGGCAAATTCTTTACTGGTCAGTTGGATCAATTTGCCAGCACGTTCCACGCTGTAAGTAACCGTGTCAAGTGATAGATCACCAGACGTTAGGATAGCCGATTGCTGTTCAGTTGGACGTCGTAGCAACGCGCGGACTCGGGCTAGTAATTCTTCTAGGGCAAACGGCTTAACCAGGTAATCATCAGCGCCAGCGTCAAGCCCGGCCGTGCGCTCAGACACACTACCAAGTGCACTGAGAAACAGTACCGGGGTATGCACCTTGGCAGTACGCATCGCCTTAACGATGGCAAGTCCGTCATAATTCCCAGGAAGCATGCGGTCAATAATGGCGATGTCATACGGCTCGGTCGTCGCCATCGCGTAGCCTTCGTCACCATCGTAGGCGACGTCAACGGCAAAAGTTTCTTGCTCAAGCGCTTTCTTCAGGGCGCGGGCAATTTTGTGTTCATCCTCAACAATCAATATTCTCATACCCTTACTATACCGCTAAACAGCTGAGAAAAGTCTGAATCGAAGGTTTAAATTAAGAATTACTATGAACTGGTGCCTGGGTGGCTAGGGCGTACTGATCGCTCCAGGCTTGCATATCACGCAGGATTGGCATAAGATCACGACCCTTTAGGGTCAAGCGATATTCGCAACGGCTATCAGAGTTAGTCGCGTTTTTAGTGATAATGCCTTCAGTTTCAAGATGGTCTAGACGAGCCGAAAGTGTCCGCGGGTTAATGCCTTCGACTAAGTCTTGAATTTGACAAAAGCGAACTGATTCTTTGTTGACGAAGAAACGCAGCAGTTGTGGCGACCATTTGTCACCAAGGATTTTTGTTGCCGCCTTGACGCATCCGATTGTTTCTGTTTTCATACTAACTATTACTATACATTATCTAGCTAGATTGGTCAAAGTGCTACTTGACCAGCCCGTTACTATTCCGGGAACGAATATGGTCCATACTATAATCCCATGCGGCATCGGTTTTCTTGTGAGGATTGAAAATGTAATGCGGATCAAAGATTTCCTTCGTATGCTTAAATAGTGCATAGACGTCATCACCAAATACAGTCGGTAGCCACGGTCCACGAACCATACCATCGTTGTGTTCACCAGCCATGGTGCCTCCGTATTTAAGGACAATTGGGATAAGTTCGCGCATAACGGGTTCAAGTTTTGCCTGGTCTTTGGGGTGCGCAATATCTAGTAGCGGAATAACGTGAAAATTGCCGTCACCAAAGTGGCCCTGAATCGTTGCTGGCAGCTTATATTTACGGATGACGCGTCGGAGTTCCGGCACAAACAATGGAGTATACTCTGGTCGGACGGTCATATCATCGATAAACGGTGAGGCGTATTTGTCGTGCACCCGGTTACGAAGTAATGCTAGCGCAGCCCGACGAATTTGCCAAAATGGTGCCTGGGAGGCCTCATCGCCTTCAATATCCATCCGAATGTTAAAGCCTTTCAAGTCGTCGTGCAGTTTCGAGATTTTTTGATAGACCTCGGCTTTGGTTTTGCCTTCAAATTCCACCATTAGCAGCATGCTGGGAAGATGCCCCTTAAACTGTGCGGTAGATATCAGCAGTCGGGCTTGTTCACGCAACCACTCTTTCATGCCTAGTTGTTTTTGGAAAGTCGCAAAATATTTAATACCAAGGCTGAAGGTAGTGTCATCAAAACCTTCGAATGCCGATGGATGATGGTTCATAACTGCGGGAATAATATTTCCTAGACCCTTTAATGACGGAAGATACAGCAACAGTAACCCCTCGTGTGGTGCTTTTGGCACTGCCTCCACTTTCAGATCCGTGATAATACCTAGTGTGCCTTGGCTGCCCGACAGAAGCCGCGTCATATCAAAGATGCCAGTTGTTCGGTCCCAGACACTCCACAAGTTATAGCCCATTGAGTTTTTGTTCACTTTGGGGCGAGCATTCTTGATAAGGTCGTAGTTGGCTTCAATCAGTTCGTAGACTTGGCGATAGAGGCTAGCTTCGTAGCTGTCTTTTTTTAGTAATTGGTCGAGTTCCTTTTTAGTCAGTGGCTTGACGGTATATTCTTTGCCATCAGCAAAAACGATCTTGACTTGCCTGACCCAACGTTCGGTATTGCCAAAGCGCAACGATTGTTCACCGCCAGAGTTATTACCAACCATGCCGCCGATAGTATTAATCGCCCGGCTGGCAGGGACAGATCCGAGCATCAGGTTATGCTCAAGTAAGAATGGATCAATATCACGCATAAACACCCCGGGTTGGGTGTGAAGTACATTGCCGCTCAACCCTTCGATCTTCGAAAAGTGCTTGGTCATACTAATCAGCAGCGAATTTCCAATGGCTGCACCAGACATATCTGTACCACCACTCCGGGCGGTAATAGATAAAGTTGGATATGATTTTTTATGAGTGTTCACAAAACTGACAAGGTTTTGGATATCTTTACTATCTTTCGGCTCAAGGACTGCATCTGGAATGAGCTCATAAATACTCGCGTCATGACTGTGTTCAGCTCGGACTGTTTCGTTTGTTAGTATATCGCCCTTAAAGATTGCTTTTAGATCGTGTAGTAAAGATTCCATAGTACTGACAACTATACTGATCCATAAGCACTTTGTCGAGGCGCTATCTCTGTAAGGGTAACATGTGTATAATACGACACATGAAGACTCGTATTGATATAGACACAAAGACTTTTGTTCGATTTTGGTTAGTTGTAATTGGTTTTAGCTTAGTTATATTTACTATTTATAATGCTCGGATTGCTCTTATTATTATTGGTGTGGCCCTATTCTTGGCTCTTGCCTTAAATAGTCCAGTTTCGCGTATCAGTAAAGTGTTACCCGGTCGTAGCCGAGTTGGTGCAACCGCTATCGCTTACGTGCTAGTGCTGGTCATTCTGGGCTCAATTATCTTTTTGGTTATCCCGCCAATCGTGCAGCAAACTGCTAAGTTTGTTCAAAATATTCCAACCATTGTCGACAGCGCTACCAAACAGTACAAAGGCCTTAACGGGTTGATTGATCAGTACAACCTGCAACCACAAATTAATCAGGCCGTTAATTCAATCAAGGACAACACGGCGAGCTGGGCAAGCAATTTTGGCCAAAGCGTCATAAGCGGAGTTGGCTCATTTTTCGCTTTTATGACCGGCACATTACTTGTGCTCGTGCTGACATTCTTGATGCTCATCGAAGGGCCTACCTGGATGGAACGCTTGTGGGGGTTGTATAACAATCAGCGTAAAATGACGACGCACAAACGAGTTGTTAATCGTATTTACGGTGTTGTTAACGGCTACGTTACAGGACAACTTACGGTCTCAGCAATCGGTGCAACCTGTGCTGGTTTGACTGTCTTTATCCTGAGTCTTATTTTTCCGGGTATTCCTAGCTCATTAGCATTTCCAACCGCAGCAATAACCTTTACGTTATCGCTAATTCCGATGTTTGGCGCAACCATCGGCGGTATCATCATCACCGCCCTACTTGCCTTTAATGCCCTACCAGCGGCAATCATTTATGCTATTTATTTTGTGGTGTACCAACAAATTGAAAATAACTTTATCGCACCGCACATTCAAGCCAAAAAGATCGAACTATCAGCTCTAGCAGTATTGGTTGCTGTCACCGTTGGATTGTATATGTTCGGCGTCGTCGGTGGTATTATCGCCATCCCGATTGCTGGATCATTACGCGTCTTGCTTGACGAATATTTACAGCGTGCCAAAGAAGAGCGTCTTCAAAGTGAAGGTGTTCAAACAAAAACCGTCACAAAGCCGGCTAAACAAAAAGCTTAAATATATTCCCAGATCGACCCATGGGCGGTGTCACGTACGGTAATGCCGCTCTTTTCAATGGTCTTTCGCAAGTGGTCGGCTGTGTTCCAATCCTGGTTCTCGCGAGTACGTTCACGCTCAATAATGAGACGTTTTAGATCATCACTAATATCATTAGTTGATTCAACTAGTTTTAGGCCCAAGGTTTCGTCTATTGTTTCAAGAAAACTTATCAATCCGTGTTGGTGAATTGCTTCAGCGGCAGTGCCTTGAAGACGACTAAAAACTTCATCAATAATAGTGAAAGCAGCTGGTGTATCAAGGTCATTTGACAGTGCTTCTATAACTGCCTGAGAGCTGGCGTAGAGTGAAAGTGATTCGTCGTCGGTCGATTTATCATCATCGTCGCGCAAGCGATCGTGTGTTTGATGACGAAGCGCTGCGACGTTGCGCCAGTTCATCAGGCGGTTATGAGCCGAGGCTAGGTTTTCATAGGAAAAGTTGCCCTCGCTGTGGTAATGACTTTGCAAAACAAACATCCGAAAATCAATCGGGCTGAAGCCTTTTGCTTCAACGTCATCGAGCGTCACACTATTATCTAGTGATTTGCTGATTTTGGTTCCATTCACTTTTAGGTGATTATTGTGTAGCCAATAGTTGGCAAACCGAACGCCTGTCGCGGCTTCAGATTGGGCAACCTCATTGGTGTGATGCACCGGAATATGGTCAATGCCACCAGTATGAAGGTCCAAAGTGTTACCCAGCAGTGTCATAGCCATTGCAGAGCATTCCAGGTGCCATCCAGGGAATCCTTGGCGTGCTGTACCGTTCGCGAGGAGGCTCCCAGGTGTTTGCCACTGCATGTCACGCGTTTCACCATCGGGGGTAAACTTCCATAAGGCAAAATCACTATGGTTTCGTTTTTCAGGATTATATTCAACCCGAGCGCCAGCTTTTTGGGCGTCCAAGTCTAGTCCTGCAAAATCTCCGTACGTCGGGAATTGAGCAGTGTCAAAATAAATACCGTCGTCAATTTCGTAGGTAAAGCCTTTTTCTTTTAGGGTCTGCACCAGCTGCAACTGTTCTTTTATATACTCAGTAGCCTTGGTGAGGTGGGTCGGTGCAATCAGGTTCAGGCGTTCCATGCCGAGGAGGAAATCTTTGGTATAAAAAGCCGCCACTTCCCAAGCGGTCTTGCCTTCGCGTTTGGCACCTTTTTCAAGTTTATCTTCACCCTCATCGCCATCACTGACCAGGTGGCCCACATCGGTGATGTTCATAACCCGGTCGACAGCCAGATCGTGTGCCATCAGGACACGAACCAGCGTATCCCAGTAAATATAAGCCGTCCAGTTCCCGACGTGCAGGTAGTTATAGACGGTTGGTCCACAGGTATAAAGGCTGACTTTACCAGCAATTTGGGGGGTAAAGTCATCTACTTTTCCGGTGAGTTGGTTATGAAATTGAAGACTCATAATCGATGATTGCCTTATCTGCTGCACTGATTAGTTCTGACAGTATTTTGTCATAACTTTCGAAAACACGAAAGCCAGCTGCGTATTTATGTCCCCCGCCACCAAAGAAACCAGCGACGTGTTCGGCGATTGGGGCGTTACTACGGATTTTACCAGTGAGTTTGCCATCTGGGTAGGTCTTGAAAGCCACTGCAATCTTGACACCGATGACCAGACGCATTTCATCCAGAACCAGAACACTAGGGTTATATTGGTCGCTAAATTCTGCAATTTCTTCCCAGGGTATGTGCACAGTTGCCAGTTGCCCATCCAGGCTGTACTGAATGCGCTCTAACAAACGGCCTTTATACGCCAATATTTCCGGTGATTTCTTCATTGACTCACGACGGCGGGCTTCGATGACGCTGTTATGAGCACCAAGGGCCACTAACTCAGCCACGGTATGGAAGGTGGATGCGGTCACGTTTTGAGTCGTTAATCCCAGGCTATCGCTCATGATGGCGATCAGCATATCTTCGGCGGCTTGAAGGGTCATCTGCCAGCCAAACTGGGCGGCTAACTTGTAAATAATTTCGCTGGTAGCAACTGCTTCTTCGGCCAGGATGGTGTGATCAAATTGCAACGTGGTTTCAGTTTCGGTATGGTGGTCAATCACCAGGACAGGGTGTGATTCCAGAAAATGGCGTGCGCCGTTAATGGCCAGGGCTTTACTTATCAGCGTCTCGCTGGTGGTGTCGACAATAATAACCAGATCAGCCGACGTATCAAAATCTTGGGTCACCCGATCCCAACCATTGATGTAACGCAGGTACTTCGGCATTTCGACGTCACAATAGAGGTGGACTTCTTTGCCTAGGTCGGATAGGATTTCTTCTAGTGCCATAGCACTTCCCAGGCTATCGCCATCGGGATTTTCGGCCTGGATAACCATAATTTTGTGAGCTGATTCTATCAGCTGTTTAGCAGATTCGTACATTGCTACTTATTGTAGCAGAAAATTAAGACAGACGCCTCTGTGGCCATTAGAAAGGACGACGACCTTCTAGTGCATGTGTCAACGTGATTTGATCAGCGTATTCTAGATCAACACCAACCGGGATTCCCCGAGCCAAGCGGCTCAGCTTTACATCAATACCAGCGTCACGCACATGCCGTTGTAAAAACAAGGCGGTTGACTCACCTTCAACGCTGGCGTTGGTGGCAATAATAATTTCTTCTACCTCGTCAGTCTTGAGCCGGACCAAGAGTTCGGGTATATGCAGTTGTTCCGGGCCGACGCCATCGATAGGACTCATTGCGCCGCCCAGCACGTGATAGGTGCCTTTAAACTGCCCAGTTCGCTCTAAGGCGACGATATCAAGTGGTTCTTCGACGACGGCAATCAGCTTCTTGTCACGGCCTGAATCGCTGTAGAGCGCCGAGATGTCTTCGTCGGCATCAATCAAGGCAAAAGTGATAGGGCAGGTCTTTACCAGGGCGTGTACGTCATGGATGGCAGTTGAAAGTGACTGATTAATGTGTTGATCAGCCCGCAAAAGAAAATAGGCATAGCGTTCGGCGGTACGCGAACCAACCCCGGGCAGGCGCCCCAGTTCATCAATCAGTTTTTCGAGTGCTGCAGGCAGCAAATGAGCCATAAAAAACTACAGTCCCAGGTTACCCAGACCACCCATCAGTGGCTTCATTTTTTCAGCGGCAACTTCTTGGGCTTTGGCCAGTCCGTCACGAACGGCGATTTCAATCCAGTGTTCCAGTTCGGTGATATCGTCAAGGTCAACTTGGGCAGGATCGATAGTAATCTTTTTCATTTTTAGTTCGCCAGTGATTTGAACGATAACCGCACCATCGCCGGCTTCGACTTCAATAATCTCTTTTTTTAATTCGCTCTGTGCTTTACGTAGCTTGTTCAGCATTTTCATTTGGTCAAAAGCCATTGTATTCTCCGTCTCTTAATTACTTTTTAATTATACGTTACTGAACTATCTTTTTATAGACATACAGTCGGTCGCTGCGATCGCTACTTGTTGTCGTGATAATGCGATAGATTTTGTAGTCGTTCGATATGCTACCACGAGCCGCACGAGTCACTGTAACCGTATCTTTGGACGGAATGGTTGTAACCCTTAAAGTATCACGGTGCTTTGCGACAACACTATAAAATGGTAGCTCATCCGTCGATACGACCAAGTTAATCGTATCACCAGGAATGAGCTTTAAGTCCCGGGAAAAATTGCCGGCCGTGGCCGGATCGTAGTGGTAGCCGTACATGTAGCGGTCAAGTCCCGACCCTACTAATGTTAATACTAAAACAATAAGTGGAATCAACCCAGCAATACGGGCATAGGGGTTTAATGGAAATAATCGGTACCAATACGAAATCAGCGCTGTCAGCCCAGCGGCCATTAATAACACTGATGGAATAAACAGGACGCTGGTAAACTTTGGGTTGACGATAACGATTGGTACAAGACAGACTATCCAGATGATGATCAGATAACTGCGCGTCGTGTCACGGGTGCGAATAATCCGGTACATTCCCAGCAAAATCAGAAGTACCGACCCAAGTCCGAAGACCGGTGTCATAAGTGTCGTCGTGCTTGGCTTCCAGAATGTAAAGAATTGATTAAAGAGTAATTGAATATTTGCTAATAAGTCTGGTGGCCAGTTTTCTGGTGCTGGTGCTCCTAAAAGAGTAAAGCCAAGTTGTGGATCAGCAATGATTGACCCAACTAACGGCGCCAAGATGACAGCTGCAATTGCCAGGCTGATAGCAATCTTGGGCTTTGATAAGCGCCGCACTACATTTCGAAGATGTGGATGTAACACGACTGCGATGACTACTGCGACAAGCGGATAGACACTAAGCGGTGTATAGAGGCTGGCGGCAGCGAAGCCGGTGAAGGCTAACTTCCAAAATAAAGCACCGCGTTTTACTCGAGTAATTTGTGTCCCTAAAAGAAGCAAAAAAACTGGCCAAAATACGTAGGTAATACTTGGCACACCATTTTGAGCAATAAATAAAAACTGACCAGTTGTAATCGCGAGTAGCGCAGTCAATACAGCAATATTAGGCTTGAACCAACGACGTAACAGCAAGATGAGTCCAACCGCTGAAAAAAGTGCCAATATGAGTGACGGTAGCTTGATCGTAAAAGTGTACACACCAAAAAAATGGAAGATTAAAGCCTGTAACGCGTAATACGGTGCATTGGGAATGGCGAAACTCTGTGGATGTGCGAGCGATAGCGAATCGCTGATAACTGTACCGCGTATTTCCTCAGGTGAAATACCACCCGGAACGTACAATCCGGCAAATACCAAAAGCCCAGCAAGAAGCAGTGCCGTGGTGCCATACCCGAGGATGTAACGCCATCGGTAAATTAGAAAGTCGGTAAAATCTTTCGTTGCCATGAGGTACTTTGATTATACCATTAACTGTCGTGCTTACGGTCGAGTGACATAAAGCGAAGACGCTCTGGGTGGAAGTATAATTCGACTTTCCCAGTTGGTCCGTTACGATGTTTGGCGATAATCAAGTCGGTGATATTTTCACGCTCGGTTTCAGGGTTGTAATAGGCTTCACGGTAAATAAACATCACAATGTCGGCGTCCTGCTCAATCGAACCTGATTCACGTAGGTCGGATAACTGTGGAATTTGCGGGCTTCTTGATTCGACCGAACGCGACAGCTGACTCAGGGCAATCACCGGTACATTTAGTTCGCGGGCAATCAGCTTCAGGCCACGGGAGATTTCACTCACCTCTTGAACACGGTTACCGTCACCGCGTCCACTTCCTTGCATTAGTTGCAAGTAGTCAATGATTATCAGACCAAGCGGTTGTTCATGGGCGGCACGACGAGCTTTGGTACGCATTTCCAGTACACTGACACCGGGCGTATCGTCGATGAAAATTGGTGCTTCGGCCATCTCACCCATGGCATCAGATAGTTTAGAGAAGTCGTCATCGGACAAGTTTCCAGTCCTAATGTTCCAGGCATCAACGCCTGAGGCATCGGCTAACATACGATCAACCAATTGCTCTTTACTCATCTCCAGGCTAAAAAAGAGAACCGGTTGTTTAGCGATTGTCGCCACGTTATAAGCTAGGTTGGTAACGAGTGTCGTCTTACCCATGGCTGGACGAGCCGCTAGGATAATAAGGTCACTACGCTGTAATCCAGCTGTCATGTTATCAAGGTCACGGTAGCCAGTACGGACACCGCGCAACTGTCCTTTGTTACGATGTAATTCTTCCAGACGGTCAAAGCTATCAGTCAGAATACTTTCAATGCTCACCAGGTCCTGTTTAAGTGCTTGATCACTGACGGCAAACAATTGCGCCTCAGCTTGCTCGAGTAATTCTTCGGTCGAGGTTTCTTCGTCAAAACCAAGTTCCGAAATATCAGCGCTGGCTTTAATGAGGCGGCGACGGATTGCTTTTTGAGCGACTAATTCTGCATAAGCTTCAGCGTGCGCGGCGGTCGGAACGTAGTTCGTCAGTTCAGTCAGGTAAGCTGATCCACCAATCGTTTCGATATCATTTTTTTTCTTTAATTCTTCGGTTAACGTTAAAAGATCAACTGGCTTATGTCGTTCGTACAGACGCATCATGGCGGCGTAGATCAAGCCATGTCGTTTATCGTAAAAATCATGTGGTTTAACGTGCTCAGAAATATCAGCCAGAGTTTCTTCGTCAATTAAAACAGCCCCAAGCAGGCTCATCTCGGCATCAAGATTTTGTGGTGGTATCTTTCCGGCTGGTACGTTTTTCGTTGCGCTTGTCATCCCTAGGGTCCTCAACTTGAAGTGCGAATTTAAATCGCGACCTCTTCTCCTCCGCCCATAATAACAGCTACGGCGGCGGCCTGGCTATCCTTTGGCGGCGCAGCTGTGGGTATAGTGTGGACGGTTAGTTGATAACTACCCAGACTTTTGAGCGATTCATTGAGGTGAGTACTATATTTTTGGTCATCTAACTTTTTCTTATAAAATGCAGAGTTTGTATACAACGTAAGGTTGGTGCCGTTTAATTCATAGGTACATTTGCTTAGGACACTAAATAGGGCTACGTAATTTTTGCGTGTATGTTCTATTAATAAATTCCAATCAAAATCTTTTACTATATCAGGTGCTGCAGAAGCCGTCTCTGGAACCGTTATAGCTTTAATGACAGGCATACTCGGTTTTAGGCGAGTAGCTTGTTTGGTCAGTTCGGCGATGGTAGCCGAAACTTCAAGTACAGTAGAGGCGAGGGCAACAGATTTTGGGTGTTTTTGATCAATGGCTGCGGCACCGAGGGTGGCAAGTAATTTCAATTGTGGTTGGCTACTTTTGGCAACGTCTAACAGGCTGTCAAGTAATGGAAGCAGCTGGGGTTTCTTGACGATGGCCGATCGTAAATCATGTGTTAATTGTTCGGTTAAAGTAACGGAGCTTATGCCACCAGCTGTGGTTTGATCAAGCAACGTTGCTATTGCTGCGATATCATGTGCCTCGACGGCCTTGATAAGATCGGCCACGATTGTAACGGGTGCAAGGCCAAGCGTTGACGTGACAAGATCGGCTGTGATGCCCGTTGCATCACCAGCTAGGCTGGCAAGCTGATCAAGTAAACTAATGCTATCACGAAAACTACCATCGCCTCGCTGAGCAATAATCTTGAGTGATTCATCATCAATTTTAATTTTTTCTTCGGTCGCAATGTAGCGCAGATGCTTCAAGGTGTCAGCTTCGGTAATGGCCCGAAAACCAAATCGTTGCGTGCGACTTACAATTGTAGCCGGCAACTTATCGATATCAGTTGTCGCTAGAATAAATACGATGTGCTCTGGCGGTTCTTCCAGTGTTTTCAAAAGGGCATTAAACGCAGCTTTTGATAACATATGCACTTCGTCGATAATATACACTTTTTTCTTAGCAGAGACCGGTGCAATTTGAACTTTTTCACGTAAATCGCGAACGTCCTCGACACCGTTATTACTGGCAGCATCAATTTCAATGATATCGAGGTGGGTAGCGTCATCGTCGTAGGGAAGATTATTTATTTCGTGCGCTAAAATACGCGCAACTGAAGTTTTACCAACCCCACGGGGGCCAGTTAAAAGATAAGCATGAGAAATTCGACCAGTCTCAATAGCCCGGCTGAGAATGTCAGTAATATGGTTTTGCCCGATGACTTCGGCCAAATTTTTACTTCTATATTTTCGATACAATGCCATCGACATTGTGACTCCCCTTTTTCACTGTTGTTACGACTGATTATACCTATGTTTTAAGCTCAGTAGTGCAGTGTTTTTTACTTTTATGTTTGTTTTATCCCAATAACACTTCAACTATAATCTTTTTCAAGCATAAGCGCAAGTAGTTATGGCTATGCTTGTCTTTGATACATATTTAGAATAAAGTTACTCATAATTACTATAAATTGGGGCAATAATGGAACCGATTGAGACAACTAGAGCATTTGAAAAGCAAACAGCACATGATGCAATGAACGAACAACTTGATACATTGGATAAAAGGGTTGTAGATGAGTTTATAAGGGATATCCGTGAGGCGCAGCAAGACGGATATGGTTTCATTTCTATTGATAAGTTAAAGCGTGCGCTGATGGCAATCGCAGGTTTGCAAGGCTTACAAAATGTTCTTAACATTGAGGATGTTATTTCAGAATTAGTAGAAAATGTTAATTCCAATGAATCGAACATGGTATTAACTAACAATCTCGATGAAGCTCGAGAATTATTGAAGGCATCGAGCGATGTTCTAACGCAGGTTCCGGGACAACGTAGTCTAGCGCAACAAGCATTACGTGTTGCACAGAACTCAGATGCATCAGGATTTACTGAAGCCACTAATACTGCGAACGATAAAGTCTAAAGAGCGGCTTCGACTGCTGCCCAAACGGCTTCGTGATTATCGGCTGGTACGATGATCGTGACTTGGTCACCAACATTGACGCGGAAGTACGTTACGCTAGCCAGCAGGATGCGATATTCGCGTCCGTTTGCTTCGACGTAGTAGGCACCGTCGTGCTGAACGAGGGTTCCAATAATTTGG
>JAYVYE010000056.1:0-2341 GCA_043784545.1 Candidatus Microsaccharimonas sp. | reverse complement strand
GCGACTGCTGGTGCTGGAAGCGCCTCAATTGCTTTTACCCCTGCTGTTACTGGGGCTCCTGCGACTTCGTACACGGCTACATCTAGCCCTGGAGGGCTTACTGCGACAGGTGGGGCTTCACCACTTACTGTTTCAGGTTTGACAAACGGTGTGGCGTACACATTTGTAGTAAAAGCCAACAATGCGTTAGGCAGTTCTCTTAATTCTGCCGCGTCCAACTCTGTCACCCCAGGCTCGGTTGTCACGGGTGGAACTCTGACTAGCGACGCAACTTACTTTTACCGTACATTCACCGCATCTGGAACGTTGGGCATTTCTGGCGTTCCTCTCTCCTGTGACATTCTTCTTGTCGCGGGTGGTGGTGGCAATGGTAACGGTGGTGCTGGTGGTCTGAGAAACATGGCAACTTCTTATAGTTCTGATCAAATTGTAACGATAGGATCGGGAGGAAGCGCTAGTTCAAGCGGAAGCGCTAGTTCAATCGGTGGGGTGACTACATCTGGTGGTGGTAAAGGCTGTGGTTATGGAGGTACAACCAGTGATGGAGGTTCTGGCGGTGGCGGATGGTCAGGATTAGTAGGAAGCGCAGACGGTGGCGGTACAGGAAATAACGGGGCTGGAGGTTACAACTGTAATTATGCTGCCGCAACGGGTGGCGGCGGCGGTGCAGGCTCTGCGGGAAATCCAGCGGTTTATGTATCTGGCGGTGGCGGTGGTTGCGCTGTCGGGACACTCTCAAATGGCGGAACGGGTGGAAATGGGGTATCTGTTTGGGGGGCAAGTTACGCATATGGTGGGGGTGGATATGGCGGTGATAATGTTTCGACCAACTATGCTCCAAATGTTGGGAATGGTGGTGGCACTGGGGGGTCTAATGGGGCGGCCAATTCTGGCAGTGGGGGGTTCAACGGTGGTTCGGGGATATTCGTGATTAGATACCTAAAGACGGCGGTGTAAAGATGAGTAACTTCGCAGAAATTGACTCAAACGGTATAGTTCTACGAGTCCTAGCAGGAGATAACTCTCTCCCCAACGAAGGGCATGACTGGTTTGTGGCAAATCTTGGCGGTACTTGGGTCAAGACCTCCTACAACGGCACAATCCGTAAGAACTACGCTGGTATCGACTACAAGTACGACTCGACTCGTGATGCCTTTATCCCGCCAAAGACTTTCAATTCTTGGGTTCTTGATGAAGTAACTTGTCAGTGGAAAGCACCAGTACTAATGCCTGTGGATGGTAAAATCTATACTTGGAATGAAACTACCCTTACTTGGAAGGCAATCTAATGGCGAAGGAAAAAATCACGAAGGTTTTTACCTTCGACGTGGCATTTGTGCTTCAAGTTATAGCGACTACCGAAAAAGAAGCGCAGAAGATTTGTGCCGAGCAAGGTGGGTATGTCGTCAGTCGGGAACAGACAATGAGGAAATCATGACTTCAATCCTAATCTCCAACGAGACCCAAATCGCCACAGGTGACTTTGCCACTAGCGTCAAGGCAACGCAGATTGCGGCGAGTGACTTCATGGACAAGTGGGGCAAGCCTGCAGTAACCCTGACGCAAGACGCAACGTTGCCCTTTGATATGCGGGTACACGTTACCAATCAGCACCGTCATACGGGGGCTAAGGGATACCACACGGTAGAGAACGGCATACCGACTGCCTACATCTCGCCAGCGGCAAGCCTGAACAAGTTGTTCGGTACCTACTTCCCACCGATTATTTCCAGAGGTATCTTTCATAAAGGACAAGTCCTATTTCCTGCCCGTTGCCGAAGCGGACTGACCGACATTATCCAGCATGAGGTAATCGAAATGTTGGCTGATCCTCTAATTAAGACTCTCTCCGAACCAGACTCCCTCGGACACCAATGGTTGGTCGAGCCTGCTGATCCATTGGACGGCGTATTCCACATGGAAGTTATCGATGGTAAGCAGGTCATCTTCTGTGCGTTTGCCTATCCAGCCTTCTACAAGTTGGGAAGCAAAGGCCCTTGGGACAGCGCAGGAGTATGCAAAGGCCCATTCCAGATTCCTCTTAAGACTGGCTACGGATTCTGGCGAAATATCCTTGGTGGCTTCACCAAGGTTTGACCCACTTGCCCCACCAAAAGGGGGGGTATAAATCGGACACGATCCACCAAACATAGCATTTTGCTAACATCTGTAACACTAATAGAGCATAAGGAGCACAGGTGGCATACGCTTCCCGTTTGACAGGCATACTGCCCTACGACCTTTCTAGTACCCTTGGGACGTATAACTACGTCAATACGGGGCTGGTATACGACATAGCCATTGACAACCTGCCCTTCATACTTAACGTGCAAGACCAGAC
>JAYVYE010000055.1:0-1794 GCA_043784545.1 Candidatus Microsaccharimonas sp. | reverse complement strand
AATATTAACATCAGTTTTGAGGCGTCCTTTTAATGACAAGATTTTAGCTTCGTGACGAGATTCGTTTTCAATTACCGTCGAAGTCTTTGGTGCGTCTTTTTTAGCTTGACCGTTCCGGGCGTTGACGACGTATTGTTCAACCTTGCGAGCGCTCCACTCTTCGGCGATAATTCGAGGCACGACATCATTAATAAAAGCTTCATCCCACGCAACTAACGGTCGGGCCTGGCCTTCGGTTAACTTACCATCAGCGATCGCTTGGCGGACGTTTTTTGGAAGTTTCAATAAGCGCATGGTGTTTTGAACGGCACTTTGAGATTTGTTAACTCGTTGGCCGATTTGTTCGTTGGTCAGGTTAAATTGATCGCGCAGTTTGGCGTATGCTGTGGCTGTTTCAATCGTATTAAGGTCGCGGCGTTGTAAGTTTTCAATCAACGAGATTTCGAGCTTGTTTTGGTTGCTCATGGTACGCACCAGGGCTGGGATCGCTTTCAGGCCAGCAATTTTAGAAGCCCTAAATCGACGCTCACCAGCGACAATTTGATAGCCATCACCTACTTTGGTAACAATAATTGGTTGTAACACGCCATGTTCGCGGACTGATTCAGCCAATTCGTTTAAAGCATCGACGTCAAAGCTGCGACGCGGTTGATCAGGATCGGCCGTAATTGAGTCGATTGAAAGGTTGCGCAGTTCGCTGACTTTTTCATCAAGTGTATGCGTCAAATCAAAACTATCATCCAATAGATCCATTGGGATCAGTGATTCAAAACCGCGGCCGAGACCTTTTTTACCAGCCATTATGCAGCCCCTTGGGTGGTTCGAGTAATCACCTCTTTGGCGAGTGCCTTATAAGCCCGAGAACCCTTTGAAAACTTGTCATATACACCAATCGGAATACCGTGACTTGGTGCTTCGGCTAAGCGGATATTGCGCGGAATAGTCACTTCAAATACCTTGCCTGGAAAATGGCGTTTAATTTCATTGTGTACCTGGTTGCTAAGCGTCGTACGGCTATCGAGCATGGTTGGCAAGACACCGAGTAGCTCCAGACCAGGGTTCATCCCCTTCCGTACGATCTTCATCGTCTCAAGCAGTTGCCCCAGGCCTTCTAGCGCGTAGAATTCAGCCTGGACCGGTAACAGTACATATTTAGCTGCAATCAAGCCATTGACCGTCAGTAGGCTCAAACTAGGTGGACTATCGATAATAATGTAGTCGTAGCTATCGCCAGTCGCATCGATCGCCAGTTTCAGGCGAGTAAAACGCTTTTCAGTCTTGGCAAGTTCAACTTCAGTGTTCGCTAAAATCGATGTGGTCGGTGCCAACCACAAGTTCTTGTGCTCGGTCTTCAAGATAATCGAGGCCAGGTCAGACTGACCAGTAATAACATCAGTCATCGTCGACGTTAAGGCTGCCTTGTCGACACCCAGTCCGCTGGTGGCATTGCCCTGCGGGTCAAAGTCTACCAACAAGGTCTTTTTATCAGCCTTGGCTAGGAAATACGCTAAATTAATAGCAGTCGTGGTTTTCCCAACGCCACCTTTTTGATTGGTTACGGCAATAACTTTCGGCACTACGGTGTATCTTCCCTCTTCTTTGTATATATTGTAGCACGAGCGGCTTCGTTTCAACGGGGAGTCACATTAAAAATAGATCTCCGGTGGAGATCTATTTTTACAAAAATTCAGAGACTACTTGATCGAAACGATTTCGATTTTGCTGTACTTCTGGCGGTGACCATTTTCTTTGTGGACACGCTTTTTCGCCTTGTAGCGAATCACACGAATTTTG
>JAYVYE010000054.1:0-2540 GCA_043784545.1 Candidatus Microsaccharimonas sp. | reverse complement strand
GAGCACTTCGACCGCATACGGCGTACCGAAGAGCGGGTGCGAGATATGCACGTTATCCTCTCCCAGCTTGCTGAGAAGATTGGTCCAGCTCTAGCGATGATCGGGCAGCCGGGCGGTATTGCCGCTGCGTTGAATCCTTTCCGGCGTAGTCAGCGGCCCGAATGACAACGCCGGTACTACCGGCCCCAGGCACGGACGGGCAAGTTGGGGCAGCACAACTACCGGGTTCGAACCCGTCGCAAACGTATTCTTACGCGCAATTGCAGGCACTGCTACCAGTGGGTTCAGCGTTCGCCGGTGGCCTTACCGGCGAGAAGGTGACCAAGTGGTCGCAGAATGATAACAGCTCCCCGATAGCGGCCGCGCACGGCGTTGTATCATTCTATACCGATAAGGGTGGGGTATATATTGTCGGCAAGAACGGTAAAGTGTCGTGGGAAAGTGGGAACGTAGCGCTAAATGGTGGCCCTAATTCTTTCATGCCGAAGCTACCGAGCTTGCCGGACCTACCCGCTGAGATTGCTAATGCAATCAAGGGTTTGATCTCGAAGCCGTTCATGCTCCGAGTAGGCGAAGCGCTGCTAGGCCTAGTGATTCTAGTCATCGCGCTAATGCTGTTCTTTAAGGGTCAAGGATTATCCCTACCAATACCTAAGGCGTAACGATGACTAGACAACTAGATGTAACCAAACGGCACGTATACGATTCCGAGCACGACGAATGGGTAGGTCCGTTCGATGACGAAGAATCAGCACACGCCTACGCCCAAGAGGTCATTAGTCCCATCCAATACCCACACGTATTCAATGACGCATCGCCCGCTATCTCTGCCTACAATTATTTCATCTCTACCGGTTCTCAAGCCACGACATCGTACGAGATTGTGGCATTCAACCCCAGTCGAGTATCAGTACGACTGAAATACATCGGGCCTGGACAGTGTCTGATCGGGACGAAGGAAGCAGTATCAGCAGGCCAGGGCTACGCGATTACCAGCGTTTCAGAACGCTTCCAGTCCACTGCCTCTATTTGGGCCTCGGTCGGTCCATCTGGCACTACCGGTTTCATCCACGTCTTCTCCGAAGAGATCAGCGCACCCTCGTGATTGGGTTCCCCGGCCCCGGTTCCTACACCGTGCAAGCAAAGGTCGCAGGGTCCGACCTCGTAGCCTCTCTGTATGCGGTCGGGGCCGATATTTACATCGGTAGCGCATCGATCGTGTGCGGGGTGCTCGCGTCGGCCTACGCCGTTATTGGCCTGCCGATTACCCCATCAGGTGCCGTCGATTCCACGCGGTCGGGGAACATCGATTCATCGCTATACGTACCGCCATTACGGATACCGGCTGGACAATCGTATTCGATTATTTGGGTTAGCGCTAGTAACTCTAGTGCATCTATGTCGGTGCAGGTAGTGGATAAGCCGTAATGGTATTTTCAAACATTCTCCCGACGACGCAGTTGGTCCTACCTACCGGAGGGTCGCAGACGTCCGGTAGTGGCACAACGGTTATCGGCGGTCCTTTACCGGCGGAGCTTATTGCTGCTGGATACACGGGCAGCGGTATTATCTGGTATTCAACCGATAATACTTTCCGATACGAATTTATTGTGCAGTCAAGCGCGACAATTGTTATCGGCATTGTAGATAACAGCGGTGCTGTTATTCCCGGTACTACCACGGGTACGTCTACCGCTCGAATAGGGTCGCCACGTGGCGCGAGTAATTCGTATCTGACTATTGCCGCTGGTAGTACGTGCGCGTTGTACCTGCGGACTGGTACAACCGGAGCCGGTACCGTCATCGTGTCAGCAAGTACTACCGACGCTTATATGACGAATAGTACCGGCCTTACCGATCGGTGGGCGACTACATCGTTCAGCGGGTCATTCGGTGGGGCGACCTATAACGGCGTTATCGATTACTTCGTGGCCTTCGATCGTAGTGTGGAATTGCGATACAATATTACTTATAGTGTCGCTACTACGTCGGCGGGCAATCTTATTGCTACCGGGGTTGTGCCCGTAGCAGCACAACCTACGTCGTCGCCTAACGGTCTTAACATCACAGGTAACTACAATAGTAATAAGGGGGTTGGTGTAGCACTAATGGGCGGGGGGAGCCCTGCTAATCTAGCTCTATTGTCAGTGGTGATAGGTACTACTGTTACCTCTGGATCAATGGCTTATCATACCGCTAAACCAACATTCTAAGGATATTACTGTGAAGCCTTCACTCGGAGTTATCGTTGCTGCGGTTTGTACTTTCGCTATCATTATCGCGGCATTCGTCGTCTTGACCTTGACTAACCATCCTACTGACTTTTTCGTACAGTTGCTCACAGTGCAAACCGTTCCGGCGATCGCGGCAATTCTAGGCCTGGTCAATTACAGGAAGATTATGCAGGTGCAGTCTCAAACGAATGGAACGACGACAGCCCTGACAGATATTAACGCTAGGCAGTCTTCGGCTCTCGGAGCATCAGTACCCGTGGAAGCTATCGCCGGGCTCGCTACCGTCAAGGCAGGCGTAGCGGTACC
>JAYVYE010000053.1:0-5141 GCA_043784545.1 Candidatus Microsaccharimonas sp. | reverse complement strand
CTGTTAATATAGAGACTGCGTCGCGGGGTGGAGCAGTGGTCAGCTCGTGTGGCTCATAACCACAAGGTCGTAGGTTCAAATCCTACCCCCGCAACCAAGTCATTATGAGAAGACTCTTCGGAGTCTTTTTTGTTTGGCGTATATCTGTAAAGTGGACTAATCATTGTGGTTCCAAACCTACCCGACTGGTAGTCATATGTTAAACCCTCTGGAAATAGCATGCTTTGGAACCTTTGTTGAGAATCGAGGCTGGATACCTCCCATTGTTTATCGACTTGCTCCATAACGTTTACGGCTAAATCGATATCGGCTTCTTGAACTTTTTGGATATCGATTAGGTCACTGAGCTGACCTGTGACATGGAACTTGTCATTATCTAATCCATCGACAAGCTGGTTTTTCTCGTCTAAGGTCAACATATCGTCACTGTATTTCTTAATAGCTTTTATCCGACTGTCAGCAATTACATCAAGTTCCCTTCTGAGGCGACTAATTCGCCCATTCAGCGAACCCAGATGCTTACCAACTTCATCAATCAAGACCTCTTTATAAAGTTTTAAGATGCTTTCTTCGGGTTTTACATTTTTAAGAAGTTCGTTAAATGAATCATGCATCACGGAAGCCTTGACCGAACGAACCTTGCCTTTGCATGTCACCCTTGAACAATGGTATCTTGGTGACTTACCACCAGCTCCTGTCTTAGGCGCTGAGGCATATAAAGCATTCTTGCAGTTGGGGCAGCGAATAATACCCTTTAAGGGGTAATCAGGATGATTTTGTTGGCGTATTTCACCTTTTTTTGTATTTGCACCATAAAGCAACGTTTGATTAACTTTAAATACATCTTTTGAAATGATTGGGGGATGTTTACCTTCAACAAGTTCATACTTAGTGAAATTGTCGGCAACATACCCTGCATACGTAGGGGTCTTAATTAAGCGGTTTATCGAGTCTTGACTGAGTTTCTTGCCATAGCGACTATAAAGTCCGACTTCAGCAGCATAACGCGTTAGTTCAGCCTTGGAGATGTCTCCCTGCGAAAATCGCTCCAAGACCTGCTTTACTAGCGGTGCTATGTTATTTTGCTTCAGCGTAGGTCGTGATTTACCTACATCATTCAGAACTTTTGCTACCGAGTAACCTAATAGCGGCGGATGTTGCCAATAGCCCTGAAACGCAAGTGATGTCATGTTATCAACAGTGAAATCACGCTTATTCTCATTGTCCATTTGTCCCACCATTACATGGAAGATTTCCATAAAGTGACCCATCGGTGAATCGTCGAATTGTTCAGTAGCCGAACGTACGGTTATGCCCGAAGACGCAAGTTTCATTCGAAAACCAGTTATGTAAGAATCGATATCGCGTGATGCTCGATTCATTTTGTAAACTATAACGTGGTCAATTTTGCCACGCTGTTTTAACGCTTGTTTTAGCAAGTTCTGTAATTCGGCACGGTCTGCATTCTTACCGCTTTTAGCCTCATCGTAAAACCAATCTGCTATTTCGATATTGTTACTTTCGGCATACCTTTCTATCGACGAGCGTTGCGTCTCGGGACTTTCACCATTCACCTGTCTTGCGCTTGATATCCTAATGTAGGCGAGGGCTCGTTTCCTTGTTTGTGGCGTAATATCAGGGCTTGTATTCATTCTTGGAACCATTATAACCTAACTGTTTCCGTGCTAACAGTTTTAAGGTTAGTAATAAATCTATTACTTGGTTGTCAGAAAACGCATCACTGAGAGGTTTACCTAGCAATTTACGGGCTTTAGTAATTGTTACAATATTACCAACAAATAAAGGAGCCTCGTCATTTAAAGGCTGCTTGCGTGACGATGCTTTACTGCTGATAGTCATAGCCCAATTTTGATTGAGTAATACGAATATGTCAGACCCCATTTACTACACGGGCTTAAGTGTCCGCTTTGCTATTTTTCTGCGGCATATACCTTCTGTAATATCGTTCCATTGATTCAGTTGTATCGATTTGAACATGTGTTTTTGTATAGTGCGGTAGCTTGCCATGAACAAGTTGGTCCAATATTTCCCTATATTTCTGACCTTGAGCGCGTGCCTTGAAGATTGCATATATAAGTTCAGGGTCGTTAGCGGTTCTTCGGCGAGGCTTCGCTTTTAAGTACTGTTTCGCCGATTTGACTTGTTCCCATAGCTTATTAAACTGGACCTCTGTAATATAGGGCTTTAACTCAAGCTTAATTAAGCCGCTTTTATCGCCTACGTCAAAAATAACGTGTCCCATATTTTCTTCAGTCTTTGGAGCAATATGACCGCTGCTATCAATTGATTGAATAAAAAAATCAATGCTGCCGTACGGTATACAATATTCGTCTTCAATGTTTCTTGCCTGAAGAGCGAGTGGCTCCCAATAACCTTCATCCAATCTTGGTAGTCCATTTTGGTGGGTGCCTTGGGAATTTAGCATCGCTAAGTCGGACCATTTTTCCCATTCAAAGACAGCGAGCCTAAAGTCTTCATCGTTAAACACGTAGTAAAGGTGAAAGTCCTCTGCTGTCTTAAAATCACCCAAAGGGTATTGTGGATATTCATCATATTCCATTAAAGATAGTGTATCAGTAATTAACTAAGGGAGAGGTTTAGCATCGATAATTTGGAAAATAACCTCATCAAACTCCTCCGCGGGGAAGTCGGTATGATGTTCGATATTCCATTTGTTAACAGCGTCTTCTTTGGTTTCTTTTCCTTCAAAATAGCAAACATAGGACGGCTTATCTTGAATCGGTGTTAATAGCCCCTCAAGCTTGTCTAGGCGTGTGTCAATCGTTGAACTCACTACTTAGTTACCTCCCCAGGGTATAAGCTCAACAGGACTATCGATACCCGCGTGCTTCTCCAACTTACGCACCCTACTGTCCGCAATTGCAAGTTCATATACTTTTAGTAATGCGTTAATGTTTTGGATAACGGCATTTGAGACCTTTGTGTCTATCTCGCCACTTCTGACGGCGTTGGTATTTGATTCAATCAAACGGATGATACTTTCGACATTACGAAGGGTCACTGGCTGGGCGTCGGTTAAGACTTGTCGTTTTTTACCACCACGTGTGCTTGCGTTTTGTTTCTCTGAAGTTGAAATGTTAGGATTATGGCGATAACAATAACCAGTGCCCAACATTGCATTAGCAGCGCAATGAGAACCGGATTTATTGACTGAAGTACATTGAGCCATCTAATTTAAATCCTTCCAATACTTATTCTTTATACTATAAACACTACTTGGTTTTCCGTATACACCATCGTGCAATTCATCATAAGTACTAAGTGATTCCTTGCTTTCGTAATTGTCCTGCGTATACCATGCGCGAATCGGACATGATTTGGTATCATAAGAATGTCTACGCTTGCAACGAATATATTTACATTCAAGAATGGGTAATCGTTCTCGAAAAGCGATGGGTGTAAGTCTGTTGTTAACGTAGGCAACCTAGAGATAGGTTGTCTATTTTTTTATCATCTAACAGCAGGAGAAGCCTAATGGCTACGGAAAAAGAAATAAAAGTTATGGAAAATGGGGCTAAAGCCTCAGACCATGAGTCGTATCGAACAATGACAATGCTCGCAGTCCTGGTACCGATAGTAGGATTTATTGTGGGTATTGTCCATTTAACGAGAAACACAAAATTAGATAGTAAACTAGGTGAACACCTGATTGCAACGTCGATTGGTTCTACTATCCTAATATGTATCCTTTTGTCACTATTTGGCTTTGGTCAATTCTTTTATGCACCATCTGCCGTGATTCCGCAGACTATAAATACCACACCCGTAGTCACAACGCCCACTTGGGATATTGAGGGTGCATATAGTCAAATCACGGTCGGTATGAGCAAATCTGCTGTTGAAACGGCAATTAAAAAGTCACCCGCTAACTGCGCCAAAAGTGAACAGTCAGCGACCCCTAATAAGTACGCCGCATGTACATACGGTAGCTTTAACGAAGGTGGCATTATTATTGTTAATTACGTGAATGATGTCGTGACATCGAAAGAGAAGTCACAACTATAAGGCTGGTCAGTTCAGTACTAACTACCTTACAACTAATTTGCCCCTACGCTACGCCTAACTAAAGCTCACATCCTCAAGCATCGGTTGCATCTTTTGCATATGTTCAAAGTGAGCCATGGAAGATTTTTTAATTGTGTCCTTAAGCCTACTGTCGCTCACGCCATTATAGGAGGTAAGGATAACTGATAGGTTACCAACAATAGCACCCTTATCGCATAGTGCTATGAGCTTATCGATTGTTTCGGCAAGCAGTTCGGGCTTAACAGCCGCAATAACTGTCAGTACCTTTTCTGTAGACGTTAACCAAATTTCATCACTGATACCTTTGCTACCGTCGGCTACTACGGTCATTTGGTCAATAAGGTTTATAAACCATTTGATGGCTTTGTTAGGCTTTCTGTCTACCCATTCCTCGATAATATGTTCGAGGCTATAGTTAGACTTTTTATAAGGCCTGTTGGATATCCGCGATATCAATGACGATAACTTATCAAAGCCATCAGGATTTTCTTTGAGGTACTTCCAAAATTGCCACGTTATATTTGATAAAAGCCGTTCGTCGATTGCATCATCAGAATTAATGACGGACTCAAGCTGCTGGAGCGCATGGGCATCGTCATATTCACCAAACTCCCTCGACTGTTCACTTCTAAATAAGGCATAAAAAACGTAAAGCCGACTTATGCTTTCGCCTTTTTTTAACCTTTGAAGAATTTCGATACTTTCATCTACATCGACATCCCGTAAATAGTCAAACGTGTTGGCTAATAGGCTTGCAATCGTTGTGTACTGACCATAATCACGCATTAACGTGAAGGCTAGTTGTTTCAATTCGTCAAAGCAGTGAGTTCCATTTGCCTTATCATATGCCTTCAACCACTCTTGTCGTGGCATAAGCTGGTTCAACGCATGCAAGGCTTGGGATTTTATATAGAGGTTGCTTTTACCAGCTAGAGCGATGGTATACCTTGCTACGTCGGCAATATGTTTTTCGCTAAGACTTAACTGCGTCACAACCCACGCCAACCAACCCAGCGTAGTCGTTATTTGAACGATATCCTTATCGGTCATGATTTCATCCGCCAACTCGGCTG
>JAYVYE010000052.1:0-1766 GCA_043784545.1 Candidatus Microsaccharimonas sp. | reverse complement strand
TTAATTTTCGATTGTGCGCTTTGAGCATCGGAAAATTGCTCATTGGCGGATTGTTCTAGAGCTTCAAGGCTAAGTAATCGCGCCTGAAAGGGGTTCTCGACCGGCCCTGATAGAAAGGCTAGGCGCTTTTCTAAAGCTCCGTTTTCTCGCTGTTTTTGGCCGCAAAGGGCTACTGCTATGTCTCTATCAGAAAACAACTGATTACGCTTCATAAACAATTTATCTCGGTTTCTGGATAGAGTTTCTAAGTCATCCTTATAATCTAGTTGTTTTAGTTTATCTTCCTTTAAGGATTTGTGTTTATAATGTAATGATGTTTCCAATGAAGCTATTCTATCGTGTCTAAAATCTTCTGTGAGTTCGTGTTTACATACGATACACTGGTCATGCAATTGAAAAAATTCCACTTCGTTTGTAAATCGTTTAATCGTATCCATGTTCGATTGAATACGTACTGCGCAGGTAGTAACGTGCTCTCTAAGTGAACTAATGCGACTATCGTAGACATCGACTGCAGGTGCATCCACCAAGTTAGCTCGGGCTTTCTCCATAGCATTAACGGCCGCATTGTATTGTGATACTGACTGCTTAAGCTCGTACTGGATAGTTCGTTTATCCTGTATACGTTTGGCATCCCAGTCATCGGCTTGCTCCTGTAGTTCTACTATGTTCGTAGCTTTAATAGCCTGTAGCTGTCCCTCGGCATTAGAAATTGTTCGTAAAGTCGTATCCAGATGTCTGTCAAGTCTGTTTAATTCTTTATTAACTTCTTCCGTAGCTTGTAACCATATCCCCAGGTCACATACTTCATCTAATAAGTTAGCTCTTTCGGGCACTGATAAATCAGGAAACAACTGCACAGCTTGCCCATATATAACACTATGCTGAAAGCGTACCCTAGATAAACCTAGTAAGAGGTTTACTCGCTCTTGATCTACAAGTTTGCCATCTAGTAGCAACCTATTAGGATTACCTTGACGTTCAACGAGAGCAGTAATATCATCAATAAGTAATTCGCAGCGTACAATAGGTTTATTCAATCCCCATGATACTAACTCATTGGCTCGTTGGCCTTTCGCGCCGATACCATAGAAGCACCATAGCACGCCATCCCATAAACTGCTTTTTCCTACGCCATTAGCACCTAGATTAGGTCGCGCTTTGTTAATGCCACCTAAGTACTTAAATCCCGGCCCTATAGATAGATTAACTGTTGTAGGGGATTTAAACGACTTAAAGGCTTCTAGGTATACAGATACTAAATGTATTTTTCTCATTTGCTTAACACTTTACTAAGCATTCTTTGTCCTATTTCTAGTATCTTTTCTCCTAATGCCTCCTTTGTTGCAAAATCATCTAATATATTCACGGGATTATTCGCTAGGACTACATGTTTAGTAACATTACGCTCTCCTAGTATTATAGAAGGCTCAATAGAATGTAGTACTATATTCTTATGCAATGCCCATGAAGTGATAGCTTCCCGTTCTACAGGCCACGCAGCTATTTGCGTAGCATCTATCTGAAAACGTATTTTAACTTGAGCGTACTTACGTACTTTAATTTTTTGCAGTTCTTCTACAGAAGAAATATCAAGTACTAACTTCTGAATAGTAGCTACTGCGTGTTCGTCAATTAAATTATAGCGTTTATCTAGTTGTATCATACGGCATTTATAAGTATCACCAAACTTAATAGGATGAGGTGCGCCTACATAACGCACTTGTCCGATCTGCTGCGGTGTATGAACATCCCCACTCCATACC
>JAYVYE010000051.1:0-6093 GCA_043784545.1 Candidatus Microsaccharimonas sp. | reverse complement strand
ACGTCTTGGGGAACTTTATAGGTTGCCATAGTGGTTATAGTATAGCAGTTCTATAGACGTATCTTACCGTCAGGACGTATATGTGATGCTTTTCCGAGGCTGCTAGCAAGGGCGGGGTTGGCGATTAAGGCACTCTGAATTACTCGACCAGAATCGGCTTTGAATGTACCCTGTAGCGCCGGAGTATTTCTAATGTCTTCGATGGCGCTATTAAAACCGTTTGTGGCTTGCGTGTATTCTGCTGCCCTTAGAGGATCAGTTCGAAGACTTTCCATGTGATCCAAATATGTTTGCATTGTATCGGCGCTGAAATTTACCATTTCTGAACCAGTGACGTTTGCAAATGCAGCATTGCTGCCCTTAACTAGGTCAGGAGCCTTAGCTGAAAGGCTACCCACATTTGCATCGATGGCACGTCTTAGACTAGTTTGATCAATAGCTGGATTGCTTTGCATATTTCGAAGAACTCCACTCCGGCCATTTGCGGCAAGTGTATGTAATGCAGCGTTTCGTTCAGCCGCCGTTCTCGAAGTGTCCGACGCAATGTCACTAAGGTGCGTATCCCTACCCGCGGGTGCGATAGTTGCGAGTTCGTTATCAATTACCAATCTAGCATTTTTGAGCTCCTCGGACTCTGTACCGGCGACAACTGCTAAGGAATTATTGCGAACCGCATCTCGTTGGGCCCGTTGTTTAGAAGTGATTCCTAAATTACTGAACCCCCCAGCTGCAATGGCAGATAATCTACCACCGGAAATTTTCGTGGCAGTCTTTCGACGATGGAACTCATCTCTACTTCTCGCACGGTCTGCACGTCCAATGCCTACAGCACTGTTTTTGTAAGAGCCCTTTATTTGTTTACCTATATTACCATTTGCACGGCCGGCAAATTTGCTCGCTATTTGTCCAAGGGCTGGAATGCCCTCAAGAGATTTCTTTAAAAGAACCGGAACAGCAAACAACGGTAGTACAAGAATAGCTGAAGCAATAATTTGCCCAAATACGTTACCGCCAATGCCCGCCGCATCCTTATAAGAATTTGCGTTTGTAAGAATCTGTGAAGCAAGTTGAGAAACGCCATAAACAAGCGCAATAATTGGAAACAAAAGAAGCATTGATGTGAGAATTTTTCGCCATTGAGTAAAAAGTTTTTCGGTATTTGGCAAAATAAATGCTACGAACGCAAGTGGTGAAATAACAATGAGTAAAATTATAATGGCTTGTCGAGCAACCAGGATAAACATAATCATTACAAGCGCAAGAACTGCCGCAAGAACAATTGGCAAAAACGCTGTAATAAGTATATAACCACCAAAACCAACAATAGCTGTTGCTAAAACGATACCAGCAATTCCCGATAAGCCACCGGTTGTATTGAATGAATTTGACAACAAACTATTAGGGGCAGTCGTGTTAGCGACCTTTGCTGTCATTCCGTCGAACAAATCTTTTATTGAAAAACCCAGAATATTAGAAATATCAACCGCTAACTGACTGATGAAGAATGATAAGTTTACAAGTATAGCTGCAATAATGAGCCGAGGAAGCATTTTTTTAACGCCGTAATTTGAGATACCCATACTGGTGAGCTGTGAAAAAATGATGATCAAGAATACAATTGCAAAGACTACGTTTGCGACCGTGCGCATGATTGACCACGCCGTAAAAGTCCCATTTTCCGCAGTTGTATCTAATACTTTTGGATCTGTCTTGAGAAAACTCTCAGAGAGAAATCCGTATGAAGCATCAGCGACACCTGCTAAAAAATTGACAACAGGACATACTATCCAACCTATAGCGTTAATGGCGCAAGAGTTAGCGCTTTCGAGTGGACCACACCCAGGACCTCCCGGATTCGATTTACATACATCCGCTCCTGTTGATACGCTTTTGACATTAAGTTTCTGCCCAAACAAACAGGCGGTTTTTTCTTTATCTTGCGGAGTAAAGGTACCCGCAGAGTATACCCCTGCAAATTTGGTTTCACAATACTGTGGATCCTTATTTCTTGCCCCACTTATACAGGCATTGAGAAGTGACACGGTAGTATATCCAGCTGTTATACACTCTTCTCCACCCGCATTACCTTGCCCGGCGTAGCATGCTTGTCGATCTATCTTGCCATCATAGGTTCCGCTTGTTTTGTACTGGGATGCGCAATATTGGATGTTTGAACGGTTTGATGCACCATTGGCACATGCGTCGACCTCTGAAGTTGTAGCGTATATTGATTTACAGGTTACGGCCATCAAGGCTGTCGCCGCCGCTTGGGCGCTAGAAGAAACATTTGTGACAGCTTCCGCACAGGTAGAGGTTAATAAACCGCTGTTTTTAACAAATTCTTGCCACTGGATATAGTGACTGCCAGCTCCGTACACAAAAGCTGTCGTAACATCTTTATTATATGTGTAGCCATATTGAGCTGTCGAACCATCTGGATTGGCAAATACAATTTTTGTATAGGCAGTATTACCATCAATATGCTTCGCGTCAACCCAAATTTTTTGTGATGAATTTAAGTTACTATAAGGACCAATAGATTTTCCTCCACACAAATCTAACACAGTCTTAAATGCATAATATCTTGTGGCACCGTCCAGCCCTGCGTCACCCCTGAAGTTGGTGTTGAACGCAACAGATTGCACGAGTGATTCGAAAGCTGGAAGACGGACTGTCCCGTCGTTAGATCCGGTATACATAGGAATGGAAGCTTTAAACTTATAGCCCATACGCGTAAGGAAATCACTACCATCTGTCTTAAATCCCCACAGTTTAAGTGCTTGGGACATAATTTTACTACACGTCTCTCCGTCTGACGCCCCATATACCACGAACAAATCAGATGTATCAAACCATGAAATGGCTGTCGGTGTCGCATCGGTGTTGTTTGACACTTTCGTATGGATATCACCGTACATATTATTCGCAATACACACTCTCAATACGTTGTAGTACGTAATTGACTTTGTTTGGTCATCTACGTTTAAGTTTAGCGAAGCAGCGTTGGCAGTTTGAAAATTAAAAAGTGGTGATAAAAGAGAAATAACCAAAAAAATTGGAAGTAAAAATAGAACAAATTGGCGGAAACCAAGACGACTTTGCATGCCAACATTTAAGCATGAACGGTTAACTATTGTACAGCTTTAACAAGCTGTACAATTACCACGGATACTATTGTTGAAGCCAGGTGCTTGTTTGTTCTTTTTTGTAATTAGTGTATTCAACATAGTAATACCTAGTTGTACCGCTTCGATTGAAGGCATTTCCAAGATAGTCTTTACCCGAAGAAGTCCAGGCTATATCACGGTATTTTTCTCCGACATTATTTATTTGTACGGGAAGTGTCTCACCAACGGCTTGCGAAGTTACTATCGCACCAGATGCTGCAAGCATCTGAGCGTTGTACTGTAAAAAGGGTGGTTTTTGGAACGCTTCACTGAAGTAAGGGTATGCTTCTGATGCCTTACCGTGTTTTAGCGAGGCCATAACGGTCTTAAGAGACTCTTGGGCATTTTCTTGCGTATAAGCAATGCGTAAATTAGTTCCGGCAATCAAGATTATTTCTTGTGGCGTATTGTCTATCGAAACACGATCAGGGTATACGTCTATCGGGTTTTTGCTTACCGCAGCATATTCGTCAGCGAATGGCTTAACATCGCCTCTTTCGAGCCAAGACATGTACTCGAGGGATGTGTGCTCTGGCTCACTAGCAAACTGGTCTGCAGTTTCGGCTTGTATAGCTTTTAGTCCGTCAGGAATTATTTCAGTATTCGGAGCAGGTGTTATTTCGGGGCTTGAGGTTGCTGAAGGTACCACCGGCGCGCTACTTGCTGGCTGTGGGAGAGCGGTGGCAGCGGGTGCCTTAACTGTCTGCTGTGCGCTGTTAGCAAGGGTTGTGCCAAAAATAGCACCGAAGGTCGCAACTAAAGCGGCGGTTCCAAGTACAATTTTTCCATTTCTTGATTTGATAAAATCGATAAATCCATGGCTTCGTTCGCTATGAGAGACATTATTGCCCATTTCTTCATTTTCAAGTTTTTGTTGTTCTTGTTCCAAAAGTTCTTCGTCGGTAAATAGATCGTCTGAGTTTTCTGTACTTATAGTAGCCTCCACCGGTAACGTTAAAAAGTTAACGGAAAGTGAAGCTGTCTTATCTATAGGAAGATAACTATCTCGTACCTCAGCTTTTTTCTGGTCTAAGACCGCACGTTCTGCGGGCGTAGGGGCGCCACCCGTTGAGTCATGAAACTCGTAAACATTATTAGGAAACTTTGGTTTAATTTCCGCTTGTTTTGGATTCTGTTCTTCGGGTGACATGCTGGTGGTTTCCTTGCACACTTACGTGGGCGCTTAAAAACTGATAATGTAATCTAAGTCATTTATATACTATCGAGGGTAAAAAGTCAATACCCTTGTGGTTATTATGTAAAAAGCGCTATCAATGTAAAGTCTTACAATTTACGACAAGGCATGGTAAGCGGTACCGAAATAATACGCCCAAAAGTTGCAGAATCAATTCAGATATCGTATCTTATAGGGAGTATGAAAATAAAACAAACAGTAAAAATATTATTAGCAAGTTTTTTTCTGCTAGCAGGGTTCACCTTTGTTATGGCTCCAACTTCAACTTATGCGCTTGGTGCGAATGGTTGTGAGACTGAAACGGCGATCATTAAGTGTACAAATGTTGACCAGTCAAAAAAAGGAGTTGAAAACACCGGCGTTTGGAGTTTGCTGGTTGGGGCAATCAAATTCCTTAGCGTCGGTGTTGGTATCGCGGCCGTCGGTGGGATTGTTTACGCCGCTATCCTCTATACTTCGGCTGGTGGTAATGCAGAGCAAGTCAAGAAAGCTATGGGGATGATTACCAACACAGTGATTGGTGTTATAGCGTACGCTTTGATGTTCTCGCTATTGAACTTCTTGATTCCGGGAGGATTATTTAGATAATGAAAATCTTACGCAGATTCACAATAATTTTTCTTTTCGTGATGTTCATAGCTGCACCGGCATTTTCTTTAGTCAGTCCACAAATGGTATCAGCAGCTAGTAATAGTTGCGATAAGGACATTTTAACGATTCCAACATGGTATCGGGGACTCACCGACCCGAATAATGATTGTGCACTGATTACACCAGGGGGTACACTAGCTAACAATTCAAAGCTCGACACTGCTGGATTTGTCTGGCGAATTGCTTTGAACGTTATTGATATTGGTTTGTCGCTTGCCGGGTATATTGCCTTCTTCTTTATATTATTCGGTGGTTTCCAGTTCCTGACCGGCGGAAGTAACCCTGGTCAAATTGAAAAAGCGAGAAAAACGATGTTTAACGCCGTTATTGGACTTGCCATTGCGCTGGGTGCCGTCGCTATCACCAACCTTATCTTTGGAGTTTTAACTAAATGATATATCCACTTTTGGTTGATTTAGCAGTCACTTTGAATGCCGGTGATGTTAATATCCCCGATCTTAGCGCAAACGTAGTTGTTCAAAATGTTTTAAATATTGCTTATTTTTTGATGGGAATTATTGCCGTAATTATCATTATCGTTTCGGGAATAACTTACGCCACTTCGGCGGGCAATGCCGCATCAGTTACTAAGGCTAGAAATCAAATTTTTTATGCCGTTATAGGAATTGTTGTAGTGATTACGGCGTATGCTATTACAAACTTTGTTTTATCGAGGTTCCAGTAATGATTCGTTTAAGGCAATTAGTTATCATGTTAGCGTTAGTTTTTGGTATCGGCGGGTTATTTGTCCCGTCCACCGTCGGAGCTGTCAATCCTATAGCCGATGTGTGTGCTGGCAACACTGATTCTGCAACCTGTAAAAACACGACAAAGCCAGTCGATTTTGTGAAAATAATTATCGACACACTTTTATTTATTGTCGGCGTCATTGCGGTGGTCATGATTATTGTCGGGGGAATTATCTACGCCACCTCGGCTGGTGATAGCGGCCGGGTGACACAAGGAAAGAATACAGTCTTCTATGCGGTGATCGGTCTAGTTGTTGCCATGCTGGCATTTGCGATCGTGAACTGGGTAATAGATCGCTTTAAGTAGTCCTACCCCCTTAACAAACAACTC
>JAYVYE010000050.1:0-9544 GCA_043784545.1 Candidatus Microsaccharimonas sp. | reverse complement strand
CCGCGCGATTTATATGTTAAATACGGTGGCTTAGCTTGTTTGCCTGGGTATGCCGGTAAGATTAACAGCTACTTTAGTTGTGCTAACCAAGGTACCGGTGATGCCGCCGAGCAAGATCGTCTTACCAAAACGCAATCATTCATAGGCGGAATCGTTGGTCTCGACATTCAATACGGTGTCCATGTGAACTACACGGTCATGCGTGACGTCGTTAATGCTATCGGCGGATCTATTACGGTCAACATCCAAAGTCGTGACCCGAACGGACAGATGGATAGCAACTTTGACTGGAAGTGTGGCGCTAATTACTCGGCGCGTAAGAAAAAATGTCCACCTAACGGTCACTTTATTGATTATCCAAATGGTCCAGCTGTGCTTGACGCTGAACATGCCTTGTATTTAGCCCAAGCTCGCGGTGATATAGCCCCGACGTATGGTTTCGAACAATCAAACTTTGACCGTGAACGTAACCAACAAAAAATTATTCTGGCAATTCGTGAAAAAGCGCTTAGCAGTGGTACGTTAACGAATATCGGTTCGGTCAGCGCACTGATTGATGCTTTAGGTAAAAACCTTCGTACTAATATCGAAACCAAAGAAGTGCGTACTTTAATGGATCTAGCAAAAAGTATTCCAACTAATAAAATTCAATCAATCGATCTTTACAAAGACGGTGAAGCGCAATTTACCACTAAAACAGTTGCCAGTGCCGGTAGTGTCGTTCTTCCAGTTAAGGGCCAGTTCATGTACGCAGGATTGCAGGCTTACATATTAAAGAACCTCACTGCCAGTGCGATCGTCAAAGAAAACCCGCATGTATCTATCCTGAATGGTGGGGCAGCTGCTGGTATGGCTCAAATTGAGGCTGACAAATTGATTGCCGCCGGCTTTAGCGTTGATACCGTTGATAACGCACCGACGGGAACCTATCCAAAAATAACAGTCTATCAAATTGATGCTTCTAAAACTGCCAGTGCCGATAAGTTAAAGCAGCTCTACGGAGTGACGTTTAAAACGACCAAGCCGCCAGTCAGCGTGACAGGCGAAACAGACTTCCTGATTATCGTCGGGCCATCCCAATAGTCCAGCTGTACGTGGTATAATAAGTTAGAATATGGAGTTTCTCAAATTAGTCCGACGCCGCTCATTTCTGAGTGAAGTAGTCTATACAGTTCTGAATATTGGGTTAGCTGTCGCCTTGTTATTGGTGATCCGTTATACCGACTCTGTTGCCCTGGCTCTTGGCCTGGTGATTATTAGTAAATGGCGTGTACTGGCCGTTCGAGCGCGCTACTGGTTCGTAAACATCCGTTCTAACTTAGTCGATACTATTGTCGGCGTCAGCGTTGTAATAGGGCTATACACAATTAACAGCGCTAACATTGAAGATTTCCGCAAGCTGATCCTGCTGGGTGTGGCGACACTACTATATATTTTGTGGCTGCTTGTTTTAAAACCACGCTCCAAACGTGGTTACGTCGTAGCCCAAGCCGGCGTTGCAATCTTTCTGGGTGTGGCAACACTATTTACAATTTCGTTTAACTGGCCGGCGTTTGTTGTGGTGATTGGGATGTGGCTTATAGGCTATAGCGCCGCTAATCATATTTTAAATACCTATGATGATGAAACACATACCTTGTTCTTGTCATTGTTATGGAGCGTCGTGATGGTAGAAATAGGCTGGGTGGCCTACCACTGGACGTTTGCCTACTCGTTGCCATTCATTACGAATTTGTTAGTCCCCCAAGTCGCAATCATCACAGTATTAACTGGATTTTTAGCTTATAAATCGTATGATTCGTTCTATCACCACCAGAAAATTCGTACCAGTGATATTATATTACCGCTGTTATTTACTCTCAGTGTTATCGCTGTCCTGATCTTTGGCTTTAACCGTACCGGAATAGCTATTTAGCTACTTTTTCAAATAACAATCCGTAGTCTTGTTGTTCAAAAAGTAGTAAGCCGTATTTTTTTGCCTCAGTAATAATATCGGGATGTTGGTCTGGATCAGCCTCTAGGATAATAAAGCCGCCATTGGAAAGCTTGTCGCGAGTCTGGATCAGAAGTTCAAAAATCAGGGCCTTACCGCCGTTAGCGGCAAATAATGCTTCGGCCGGTTCATGCTCGGTTTCGGGTGAGCGTTGCCAGTTAGGATCAACGTACGGCAGGTTAGCGATAATGACATTGGCCGTAAAAGGGTAGTCGGCCAGGAGGTTGCTTTGCATAATAGTAATGGTGGCACCCAGATCGATACTATTTTTATCAGCGATCTTTAAAGCGTGACGACTGGTATCGATCAAAGTGACGCTCAATTCAGGGTAAAGCAGTTTTGCTGTAATACCTAACGCGCCGCTGCCGGTACCAACGTCAACCAAACGAATTGTTTCACGTAATAATGACGCATTGCGGGGCATGACTTTTTTTAGAAGTTCAATCAGTATTTCGGATTCAGGCCGTGGAATGAGCGTTGCAGTCGTAACTGAAAACGTATGTCCATAAAATTCTTTGTGGCCAATAATGTAGGCAACTGGTACCCGTTCTAGGCGCAGGGCCAGCCGAGCAGAGGCAATCTCGACACTACGATCAGTTAATTCTTCTTCAGGGTGGGCGTGCAAATAACTACGGGTCTTGCGCAAAGTGTGCGCCAATATAAGTTCACTATCCAGCCGGGCGCTGGGAATATCAGCAAATACCAGTTGCCTGGTCGCATCAGCCAGCCAATCGTTAATTGCTAGCGGTAGAGGCAGCGAGTTCGCGCTCATAAGCCTGTAGATTCTCCACTAGATCGTCAATAGATCCATTTAATGCCGTCGGAATATTGCTGCGGCTGTAGCCAATCCGGTGATCGGTGATACGGTCTTGGGGAAAGTTATAGGTACGTATTTTTTCAGAACGGTCACCTGATCCGATCAAGCTACGTCGCTCGGCTGTTAATTTGGCGTTGTCGGCATCGGTTTTAATTTGTAGCAGACGGCTGCGCAGGACACCCATCGCTTTTTGCTTGTTTTTAAGTTGTGATTTTTCATCCTGGTTTATAACAACCAGCCCACTAGGAATGTGGGTGATACGAACGGCGCTGTCGGTCGTGTTGACTGATTGACCACCGTGTCCACCGGATCGGTAGATGTCGATACGAAGGTCGGCTGGATTAATTTCAATGTCAGTTTCTTCGGCTTCTGGCAGGACAGCGACGGTGACGGTACTGGTGTGAATCCGGCCTTGTGATTCGGTTGATGGGACGCGCTGGACGCGGTGCACACCGGACTCAAACTTTAATTGTGAGTAGACCGATTCGCCTTTGACGCCAAAAACAACTTCTTTGTAACCACCGGTATCGTTGGCGCTTTCACTGATAAGTTCTGTTTTCAGGTTGTGGTTTTCACAGTAGCGCAGGTACATACGGTACAGTTCGGCTGCAAAAAGACTGGCTTCGTCACCACCGGCACCAGCTCGGATCTCGATAATGACGTTCTTCTCATCATTCGGGTCTTTCGGGGCCAGCATTGAAAATAATTCATCTTCCAGGCGGGCGAGGATAGCAGTGTTCTCTTCGATTTCCATTTTGGCCAGTTCGGCTAGTTCATCGTTACCACCAGCCAGTTCTTTGGCTTCGACAATTTGGGCCTCTAATGATTGGCGGAGCATGCCTTTTTCCAGAATTATCTGCAGTTCAATAAAGCGCTTGTTGCGTTTAGAGTAATCGGCATCAGCGTAAGCATCGGGACGCGCCAAGAAAGAATCCAGTTCGGCGAGTTCGGTGGTGAGGTCAGACAGGTTGAGGTTAATCTTTGGCATAATAGTTTTTCTGTCTTTATTCTAACAAAAAAGAGCCTTATCAGATATAAGGCTCTTTTGATACAGGGTGCTAGTTTTCGCTAGAGGTCTTTTTTGCTTTGTTAGCGGCAGTCTTTTTGGCTTTGTTAGCAAGTTCTGTTTTCAAAGTAAGAGCAGCTGCGGCACGGTTCTTGAACCTGTCGACACGGCCTTCGGTGTCGATGATCTTTTCTTCACCAGTAAAGAACGGGTGAGAGGCGCTGGAGATGTGCAATTTTACGAGGGGGTACTCGTTGCCGTCTTCCCATTTAATAGTTTCGTTGGTTTGTGCTGTTGACTGAGTCAAAAAAGCAAAACCAGCCGTGTCGTCGCTAAATACGACGGGGCGATAGTCACTTGGGTGTAGGTTTGTCTTCATAATCTGCATTATTGTATCTGTTTTTAGTTGTTTTGTCCAGAGGTACTGCCATTTCTTTTAACATGTCTATTTATGTCATTTAGCTTATGGTATACTTCAACCAGTTATTTTAAGGGGATATCATGCGTAAAAAGCTTACAGGTCACACTACTTCGAAAGCTTTTACGATTGTTGAACTTCTGATTGTCATTGTAGTTATCGGTATCTTGGCTGCGATTGTCCTCGTTGCCTACAATGGTATCCAAAGTAGAGCTCGCACGGCTGGATTACAGACTGATATGAACGCAGCCGTCAAAATAGTTGAGAACGCTCGAACGACATCTGGCAGTATATTATACGCAGTCGACCAGACTACTGCGCAAACAGCCGGGCTTGACCCGAGTGTGACCTATATAAACTCGGCAACGTTAGGTGGTTTTTGTGTCACAAAAACTGTTTCAGCTATTACCTATATGGCAACCAGCACGAATAAAACACCACACCCCGGTCCTGGCTGTACGTTGGTAAACTTTATTACCAATCCCACTTTTGAGGGTGGTACAACAATTGGCTGGTCAACTGGTGTGAATGGTACTATCGCCGCAACGACCGCTAACGGTGCGGCTACAGGTACCTACGCGACGCTGGTAACGCATGCTAACACTACCGCTGGTAATGCCTATATCGCTGATCCGATTACAACCACGGTCGGCAAGCAGTATTCAATTACATATGCAGTGAAAAGTGTTTCCGGGTCACCAGTTCTAAGTGCGTCAATTCGAAACGGTGCAATCGCTGGTAGTATTCCCGCCGATTCAACGGCGCAGTCTATCACGCCATCGGCTTCATTCACACGCTATACATCGACCTTTACCGCTGAAAACGCCACAACCTACTTTGTGATTGATATTACCGGAACAACGTCTGGTCAGTCATTTGCACTTGATAGTGTTATGGCAACAGAAGGCACTAACGCAATCGCTTATATTGACCCGCTTACTAATCCGGCGGCTTGGTCATGGGTGACAGCGAACAACTCGACATCGACTGGGCCCGCCTTCTAGTTAAGAAGCTCTCGACAGTTCACCCCTGTAATGGTATAGTTATTAAGTAACAACTATTTAACGATACAACTTTCCGCATAACTCCTAGCAATTGCTTGTCAGGGTGGAGAGTGAAGAACAAGGAGTTCAACAATTATGGCAGTTACTGTCGATATCAAAGCATTACTCGAAGCGGGTGTTCACTTCGGTCACAAAACAAGCCGTTGGCACCCGAAAATGGCCAGCTACATTCATAGCAAACGTCAGGACAATCACATTATTGACCTGACAAAAACAGTCGAAGGTTTAGACGTAGCGCTTCCTTTCCTTACCAAAGTTGCCGCCAGCGGTAAGACTATTCTTTTCGTTGCGACTAAAAAGCATACCAAAGACGCTGTTAAAGCCGTTGCGATTGCCTTGAAACAACCGTACATGATCGAACGATGGCTTGGTGGAACTCTTACCAACGTCGCAACTGTTTCAGCTCAAATCAAGAAACTTAAAGATCTTGAAAGCAAAATGATTAGCGGTGACCTTGAGAACAAGTACAACAAACTCGAGATTCAACGTTTCCAAGAAGAAATTGATGAGCTTAACCTCAAATATGGCGGTATTAAAAACTTAAACGGTAAACCTGGCGCTGTCTTTATTATCGATGTTATCGGTGATGTTAACGCTATCAAAGAAGCTAAAACAATCGGCGTACCTGTTGTCGCCGTTGTTGATACCAACGCTGACCCAACGCTTATTGACTACGTTATTCCTGGTAACGATGACGCAATTAAGGGTATCGACTTGCTACTAAGCTACGTCAGCCAAGCAATCATTGAAGGACAAAGCAAAGCAGCACCAGCTGAAATTGAAAAAGGGGAGGACAAATAAATAATTATGGCAGTATCAATTGATGACATCAAAAAACTAAAAGAATTAACTGGCGTTGGTCTGACTGATGCCAAAGTAGCACTGGTAGCGGCTCATGGTGACTTTGATAAAGCACTCGAAGAAATGCGCAAAAAAGGACTAACAAAAGCTGAGAAAAAAGCCGATCGTGAAGCCCTCGAAGGCGTCATAGATAGCTACGTTCACAGTGGACGCATCGGTGTCCTGGTAGAGGTGAACTGTGAAACAGACTTTGTAGCCCGAACTGATGGCTTCAAAGAGTTCGCTCACATGATTTCATTGCAAGTCGCCTCAATGGCCCCTGTCTATGTATCTGAAGCTGACATTCCAGCCGACGAACGAGCCCGCGTCCGCACCGAAGCCGAAGCCAGCGGTTCAACCAAAGGCAAGCCAGTTGACATTGCTGCGAAGATCATCGATGGCCAAGTCAGCAAGTACTTTGCTGAAAAGGTGCTCTTGAACCAACAGTACATCATGGATGATTCTATGACAGTTGGAACATATTTAAAGCAAACTATTGGCCAAGTTGGTGAAAACATCGTTGTCCGCCGTTTCAAACGTATTGAACTGGGCGTAAACGACTAATTTAATGGATTTTGAACGAGATCATTTTTCAAAGGCTTCCGCTGATCTGGAAGCCTTTGAATATGAGCAGCAAAAAAATGATGACCAAGCATTTGTCCAAGAACTGATTAATCTCGGATTTCCAAGAGATATCCAAAATGCCCACAATGAATCTGTTGCACTTTCTAAAATCAGCTTTGACGAGTGTATTCCTGAACACGATGAAGCCAAGGTGTATATTGAAAAAGCTCAGCAGTTGTTTCAATTAAGTTACGTCAAATCGGTTGATTACACAGTCGAAGAGGCTAATCGTATTGTGGCAAAGTACCCAGGTCTCGTTCTTATCAACGGTGTACCGCTCACACATACGTCTGTAATTTGGCAGCCTTCAGGTGAAGCCTATCTTGAATTTCAGACAGATCTATAGTTAAACGACGATTACGACGTCTCTTTTGATATACTAGAGGTATTATGTTTGAAACGAAACCTTACGAAGACAGATTGAATGCTGCCGTGGCCCATTTTGAAGAGGAACTAAAAAAAGTGCGAACCGGGCGCGCTCACCCCAGCATGCTCGCTAGTATTACCATCGAAGTCTATGGCCAGCGGATGCCACTCAACCAAATTTCTAACGTTACGGCTTCAGAAGCGCAACTTTTGACGATCACGCCGTTTGATCCAGCTAACATTCAGCTAATCGCTGCCGCCATTCGTCTTGACCAATCACTTGGTCTTAACCCCAGTGACGATGGCCGGGTTATCCGGGTGCCGATTCCACCACTCACCGAAGAACGCCGCAAGCTGCTCGTTAAGCAGACAAGTGAAAGAGTCGAAGAAACACGAATTGCACTCCGAAACGTCCGTCAGGATGCATTAAAAGAAGCCAAGCGAAGGAAAGACATCAAAGAACTATCTGAAGATGACATCAAAAGTATTGAAAAGACAATCGATGGCAGTATGGCGGCTCACAACAGCCAGCTTGACCTTGCCTTTAAAGAAAAAGAGAAGGATATTCTTACCCTGTAATGGCTGACGACGAAAAACCAGTTATCCCGAATCACGTCGGCTACATTGTTGACGGTAACCGTCGCTGGGCAAAAAAGCATGGTCTGCCGACCTACGAAGGGCACCTGGCTGGATACAATGCATTGAAAGATGTTGCGATTGCAACGCTTGAAGCGGGCGTAAAATATATGTCGGTTTACGCGTTTTCAACGGAAAATTGGAAACGAAGCGCTGACGAGGTATCGCGTTTGATGGGACTTACCTTAAAAGTTTTGCGATCAGATGTACCTGAGTTTAATGAAAAGAATGTGAAATTACAGATTATTGGATCGCGCCAAGGTATTGACCCCAGGATTATCAAAGAAATGGAGCACGCCGAAGCAGCGACTGCCCATAATACCGGTGGTGTCTTGGCGCTTTGTTTTAATTATGGTGGTCAAATGGAAATTACTGAAGCAGTCAAAAAGATTGTTCGTTCTGGTGTAAGCGCTGATGATGTCACGACAGAACTTATTTCCGAAAATCTGTATGCGCCAGAAGTTCCACCGCTCGATCTGATCGTACGGACAAGTGGTGAAAAGCGTATTAGTAACTTTATGTTGTGGCGATCGGCTTACAGTGAACTAATCTTTTTAGATCAGATGTGGCCCGAGATGACAAAAGACGATGTCACAGTTATAATAAATGAATATTCGCGCCGTCAAAGGCGATTTGGAGGCTAAATGGATCTTATTTTCGGCATTATACTTGGGATTTTTGTGCTTGTCGTTCTCGTCGTCGTTCATGAACTTGGACATGCCATCGTATCGCGACGTAACGGCGTTGTTGTCGAAGAATTTGGCATTGGTTTTCCGCCCCGAGCCTGGAGCAAAAAGCTCAAAAATGGCGTATTGTTCAGTCTAAATTGGCTGCCACTGGGTGGTTTTGTCAAGCTGCAGGGTGAACACGACTCGGCAAGCAAAAAAGGTGATTACGGGGCTGCAACGTTTTGGGTAAAAACTAAGATACTGTTTGCCGGCGTGGTCATGAACTGGGCGGTGGCAGCTCTCATATTGACCGTTCTGGCCTTTGTTGGTCTGCCAAAAATCCTGCCAAACCAATTTGTTATCCCAGCCGATTCGCACCAAGTTTCTGAACCGGTTCAGTTATCCTCACTCGTCAAAGATTATCCGGCCGCAAAAGCGGGCCTTAAATCTGGTGATAAAATTATTGCCTTTGCTGGCAAACCGGTTGATAGTGTTGAAGGCTTGATTGCCATTTCCAAAGAGAACAAAGGTAAAACCGTTCCAGTTGAATACGAACGTGATGGCAAAAAAGCCGAAGCATCGGTCACACTCCGCGATAGTGACACAGCGATTTTCGGATCAACCTTATCGCAGCAACAAGCGATCCGCGCTACTTGGTCGGCTCCAATCGTTGGTATTGTTACCACTGGACAGTTCACTATTGTGACGCTCCAAGGCTTGGGTAACCTTTTAGGGGACCTAGTGAGTGGTCTTGTGCTACAGCTGAGTCCAAACGGTGACACACGCAAAGCAGCGAGCGCCAACCTGGACCGAGCAAGTAACAGTGTGGCTGGTCCAATTGGTATCCTGGGAACAATTTTTCCAGCCGCCGGTAAAGCTGGTCCAACCGAAGTATTCTTCCTGGCTGGCATCATCTCGTTAACACTTGCAGTTATGAACACACTACCGATTCCATCACTAGATGGTGGACGATGGTTCGTCACGGCGTTATATAAAGTACTGAAGAAGCCACTTACCAAGGAACGCGAAGAGAAGATCCAAGGGACCGGCTTCGCAGTGTTGATGGGACTAATCGTAATCGTAACAATCGGCGATGTGGCGAAACTTTTCCA